>ATTF01000019.1 GCA_000419545.1 Candidatus Pelagibacter ubique HIMB058 | reverse complement strand
GAAATTAAAAAAGAAAATCCTGTTATAGTTTCTTGTGCAGCTGGAGGTAGATCTTTAATTGCCGCTAATCTATTAGAGCAAGAAGGATACACTGCTATGAATTTATCTGATGGTTTTAGTGGCAACGGCCAAGATCCAGGCTGGAAGAATTCAGGTTTACCGGTCAAGTAAGTCGGAATTTTTAGCTAAATTTTCAATTTTACTCTTACTAAAAATACCTTCTTTAATTTTAGCAATCTTTATTTTTTTTTCAGAAATATCCTCTTTAATGACTGCTTTTATCGCTGCACATGTTTTAGAATTTGTTTGATCTATAAATTCAATACACTTTTCTTTCTTCCCTTCTGGGTTATTTTTCTTAACATATTCCATAACATGTTCTGAAGGTGATTTACCTGTTTGTTTTTTTACTCCATAACTAACTGAAGATGAAAGTGCAGATTGAGCCATATTTCCACTACCAGACATCGGTCCTAATAAAGCAACAGACTCTACGCAACCAGATAAAAAAATTAATGTAAATATTAAACCTGTAATTTTTTTCATTATTTCCCTCAACATCCGCTTATCAGTAATTTGTATAAAAAAAACAAATCACTTGATCAATGTGAGTTTATCAAAAATTTAAATGTGTATAAAGTTTATGAGATGACTCTTAGTGGCTTATCATCTAGACATGCTAATAAATTCTCAAGCATTTGATTATAAAACTTAGAGTAATTTTCAGCAGTTACATATCCGATATGTGGTAATAACAGAGCATTAGGCAGAAACCTAAGCTTATGATCTTGGGGAAGAGGCTCGTTATCATAAACATCTAAGCCTACTCCGGCTATTTTTTCATCTTTTAGAACTTCAACTAGATCATTTTCATTAATTATGGGTCCTCTAGAAGTATTGATGAGAAAAGCAGTTTTCTTCATCATACCCAATTCTTTTTTTGTTATTAAATTTTTATATCTTTCTCCTAAAACTAAGTGAATTGATATGATATCTGAGTTTTTTAACAAATCTTCTTTACTCATGGGCAAAACTCCTAGTTCGTTAGCATGAGAAAGATTTAGATTTTCGCTCCAAGCACAAACTTCCATGCCAAAAGCTTTTGCAACTTTTGCAACTTGAGTACCAATTTTTCCAAGACCAATGAGGCCTAACATTTTTCCTTTAAGTTCAAAACCAATAGTCGTTTGCCAGTAACCTTGAAACATATTATCAATTTCCTGTTTCATATTACGGTAAAGGCCTAAGATTAAAGCCCAAGTTATTTCGGCTGCAGGGTTAGGATTAATTTCTGTGCCACAAACAATAATATTTTTTTTCTTAGCCGCTTCTAGATCAATAGCTTTATTTCTCATTCCCGATGTCATTAAATATTTTAATTTAGGTAAGCTATCGATTAAAGATTTTGTCATTGGAGTTCTTTCTCTCATGATGAACAAAGCTTCAAAATCCTCTAGTTCAACTATTGCTTCTTTTTCATCTGCAAAAGGCTCGTGAAAAACTTTAAATTCAAATTTACCTTTATACTTTTCAATATTAATAATTTGTGAAAAAGCGTTTTGATAATCGTCTAATACAGCTACTTTAATCATTGGTTTTTTTATTTGATAGATAAATACCTGATACTATAAAAGCCGCTCCAGCAAAATGATATAATTCAAATTTTTCATTAAAAATTATAATTGCCATAACTGCGCTGAATAATGGCATCAACTGTATGAACATACTTGCTCTGTTTGGTCCAATGATCTCAACTCCTTTTTGCCAAAAATAATAAGCAGCGATTGCTGGAAAGGCTACTACATAAAATAGTATAAGAAAAAATGCTTTATTAAATTTTATTTCAAGACCAATAGATTGCTCATATAATAATTGTGGGATTAAAAATAATAAACCAACAGAAACCATTAGTTGAATTAATGTAAATTGTGAAAATTTAAACTTATGTTTTTTTAATAGTGTTGAATATAAAGACCAAGTTAAAACACAAACAATCATCCAAAGGTCTCCTTTATTAAAATTTAATGATAAAATTCTCTGAACTTCTCCATTTGAAATAATAGATCCGATACCAATTATAGATAAAATTAAACCTAAGATTTGAAATAAGTTAGTTTTTTCAATTTTCATTATTGAAGATAGAACAATTGTTGCAGCAGGAATTGCAGCTAAGACTAATACTGCGTTAATAACCTGAGTATAATTAAGTGCAAAATAAACAACTGAATTAAATGTACTGATAGTCATAACGCCCATGAAACCAATAATTAATATATTTTTTTTTATATAGGCTAAGTTTTTTAAAATTTCTTTATAAGTAAAAGGAATTAGAATTATCCAAGCTGAAATCCATCTTAAAACATTTAATGACATTGGGGGTATTTCAAATAAAGTTGCAAATTTTCCAACTATAAAATTACCTGACCAAAATAAAGTGGCTAAAGTTAAAAATGAATAAGCTAAATATTTTTTTGACAGAAACTACCTAGTTAAATCTTTTAGAGCTGTACGGAGTTAAATCTAAATTTGTTTTTTCTCCTGCTACAATTCCTGAAACAATTTTGCCAGTGATAGCTCCTAAAGTCCAGCCTAAATGTTGATGACCAAATGCATAGATAATATTTTTATTTTTTAATGATGGTCCTAAAATAGGTAGAAAGTCTGGAAGTGTAGGTCTAAATCCTAACCATTCATCTTCATGTTTCCCTAATTCTGGAAGTAATTCTTTCGCGCATCTAATTACATAATCAATTCTTTTTTTTGATGGAGGATTTTTTAATCCACCTAATTCTACTGTTCCTACTGCTCTTAAGCCTTGGTTCATTGGTGTCATACCAAAACCTCTGTCCAAAAATATAACAGGTCTACTTATTAAATGCTCTTTTCCTTTAAAGTGAACATGGTAACCTCTTTCAGTATCGAGAGGAATATTTTCACCTAGTTGATCAGTTAATGATTTTGAAAAAGCTCCAGAGGCAACTACAGTTTTTTCAAATTTATAATCTTCGTTTTCAGATCTTATGACTGTTTCGTTAATATTGATTTGTGCTAAACTTTTAATATTAGTTTGGATAAATTTTCCGCCTCTCTTCAAGAAAAGTTTAAATATCTTCTTAAGAATTCCATGTGGATCTCTGGCGTGCATTGCGCTTTCATAAATTACACCTGCATCAAAAACGGGTTGTAAATTTGGTTCTAAATCTAAAACTTCTTTTTGTGTTAAAAGTTTTTGTTCAATTCCAAGTTCATCTCTTACTTTGATTTCCAAATTTCTACTTTTTAAGTTTTTATTTGTCCAAATATAAATTATTCCTTTTTTTTCAACTAAACCTGTTGTGTCTATTTCCTGAAATATTTCCTCATATGCATCATTTGATAAACTTAAAATCTGATGCATGTACTTTGCGGTATGCATCATAGATTTGTGATTACAATTTTTAAAATAATGTAAAAACCAATTAAACATCTTTGGGATATACCCCCATTTTAAAGCTAGCGGACCGTAGGAACTTACGAGCATTTTTGGAACATCGTACAAAACATCAGGACGGTTAAACTGTAAAACAGCGTAAGGTGAAAAATGTCCTGCGTTCCCATATGAGGCTGGTTTAAATTCATTAGACAAAGGATCGTGTCTATCAAAAATAGTTACAGGAATACCTTTTTTTATTAATTGTAAGCCAGTGCAAACACCTTGAATTCCAGAACCAACAATACCAACAGATTTACATTTATAATTTTCCATTAAGGAAATTATATTGCAATGTTAGAAAATTAGTAGTGCGGTAGATTAGGCGATTGCTTCTTTATTAACGACTTCTGGTCTGTCCTCTGAGCTTTCTGTAGATGGAGAAGTCTCTTTTTTATCTTTCTTATTGAATAAGAAACTGTCAGTTAATTTCGATTTTGAACCGCTTGTTTTTTTGATGTATCCATCGATGTCAGCTCCGTTTTCAGTTCTAAGATTAACACCAAATTCTATATCTCCTTTAACTGTGCCAGTTGCACCTATTACGATATTTTGTGCTGAAACTTTACCGTCTAAATGGCCATGTATTTCTACATCATCAGCTTCGATTGAACCTGTAATAGAACCTGTGTCTCTTACGATTAATTCTTTTGAAATAACTGGGCCTTTTACCAACCCTGCAACATCTATAGCGCCAGAGCTATTAATAGTTCCTTCTATGCTAACTGTCTCACTTATTAGTGATCGTTCTGAATCTTTGATTTTATTTTTCTTATCGCCGAACATAAATTTTGATGTAATAAAGCATCAAAATGTAAAATACACAAGCATTAATTTAAAGAAAATTTGATCAAATTAGGTTTGTTTAATTTACAGGAACATCTTTATAAATTTTGCACGACATCACAATTCCAAGACCAAACATGATCGCTAACATGGAAGATCCACCATATGACATGATTGGAAGAGGTGATCCTACAATAGGTAGAAGGCCTAATACCATCATCATATTAACTACAACATATATGAAGAAGGCTGTAGCAAAGCTATAACAGTATAATTTACCGAAATTGCTTCTAGTCATGTTTCCTATCCTAACAATTCTAGAAATAATAAGCGCGTAAAGTAATAAAATGAATAATGACCCAAAAAATCCAAATTCTTCAGAGAACAGGGTGAATATAAAGTCAGTGTGTTTCTCTGGTAAGTAGTCCAGATAACTCTGGGAACCATTTAAAAAACCTTTGCCAAATAAACCGCCAGAACCAATAGCTATTTTTGATTGAATAATCTGATAACCAGCGCCTAAAGGATCTCTTTCAGGATTTAGAAAAGTTAAAATTCTAGATTTTTGATAAGGCTTTAAAAAAGATATTGCTATCGGCAATAAAGCGATCATTGCAACACCTGAATAAATAAAAAATTTAGCTCTAACACCTGCTAGCCAAGCTACAACTATACCTCCGGATGCAATTAATATTGAAGTTCCAAGATCTGGTTGTGTAGCAACTAAAATTATTGGTCCTATGAGAGCCGCTATGGGTAATATTAAATGTTTAAAGTTATTTATATTTTCAATTGATAAACGGTGATAATATTTAGCTAGAAATAAAATCAATCCAATTTTCATCAGTTCAGATGGTTGAAGATTCATGAAATAAAGATTTAACCAACGCTGTGAACCTGATGAGGTTAAACCAAAATATTTAACACCAAGTAATAAAAGAAAAAAAGCAAAATAAATTAAATAGCTTGTTTCATGCCAAAACCTTATTTGAATTAATGATATAACTAAAAACATTCCAAAGAAGACAAAGAAACGTAGAATATGACTATTGGTATGATACTTAAACTCTCCACCATCTGTTGAATACATGGCAAACATACTTATGATGCCTAAAACTAAAATTGATAGAACTAAAACATAATCAAATGATAAAATTTTATCTCTAAATGATTGTGAAGATTGAATTGATCTTTGTTGTAACATTAAACAGGTTCTCCAATTAAATTATTTACGCTTCTTCTAAGTTCATGTCTTTCAAGAACTTTTTTAATTACTTTTTTTGCAATTGGTGCAGCAGCTTTACCGCCAGAGCCACCATGTTCTACTAAAACACTTATTGCGTACTGAGGATTTTTGTATGGAGCAAATGCAACAAATAATGCATGGTCCCTATCTTTGTAAGGTAAACTCTCTTGTTTAACTTCAGCTTCACGTTGTTCCTCGGTAAATCTTTTAACCTGCGATGAACCAGTTTTTCCTGCAAAAGTAAATTTTGGATTTTCTAACCTATGTCTGTAAGAAGTTCCACCAGGCTCATTAGATGATGAAAACATGGCATCTTTAATTAAGTTAATATGTTCTTGGTTTTTGAATAAAGGTTTTAAATTAAAATTCGTGACTAATAGATCAGTTGGTAATGGTTGATTAGGGTTTTCATTTTTAAACTTCAAGTACTCTCTTAGATTATCATTTTTACCGTCAAATATTATTCTTGGTTTAATTTCAAAACCACCATTTGCAATTTGAGCTGTCATTAAACAAAGTTGTAAAGGCGTGCTTTGGAAATAGCCTTGTCCAATTCCAGAGTGAAGCGTTTCACCTAAATACCAGTTTTGACCAATAAATTTTTTCTTCCATTTAGTATTAGGAACAACACCAGATCTTTCTTCTATGAAGTCGCTTAAAACTTTTTTACCTAAACCAAATCTTTTTGCTGTTTCTGAAAGACGGTCAACCCCAAGTTTTCTTGCTATCTCATAAAAATAAACATCGCATGATCTTTGAATTCCTTTTCTTAAATTGACGATTCCGTGCCCTTCTTTTTCCCAGCAATGAAATTTTTCACCGTACAGCTCTATTTTTCCTTTACATCTAAATGTATCTAAAGGTCTAACAATTTTATTTTCTAGAGCACTTAATGCTACTAAAGTTTTAATAGTTGAGCCAGGAGGATAAAGACCTGATAATGCTTTATTGGCTAAAGGTTTTTTTTCATCTTTTATTAGACTATTCCAATATTTTTTATCTAAGCCATGAACGAATTGATTAGGTTCAAAAGTTGGTGATGAAACTAAAGAAACAATATCACCATTATAAATATCCATTACACAAACTGCAGCTGCCTTGTCTTTTAATAGTTCAGCAGTATATTTTTGGACTTCATAATCTAATGTGGTCTTGAAACTTTTTCCTGCCTGACCTGCATCTATTTTTATCTCTCTAATTCTTTTACCAAAAGCGTTTACTTCGTATCTTTGATAACCAACTTTACCGATAATCTGCTCATCAAGTTTTCTCTCTAAACCAGTTTTTCCAACTGCCATACCAGGTACTGATAATTCCTGTAAATACTCCTTTGTTTGAAGATCTTTAGCGCTGATCTGAGATACATAACCTAAAATATGGGCAGATGAATTATCAGGGTAAGTTCTAGCCACAGACACAATAGGTTCAACTCCTTGAAGTTCGTGTAAAAATAAATTTAATCTTGAGAAGTCAGACCAACTTAGATTTTCAGAAACTATAACAGGTTCCCAAGGTTTTTGTTTTCTAATTTTTCTTTTTAAAAAAGAAACTCTTCTGTCAGTAATATTTAAAATAGCTTTTAATCTTACAAAAAGATTATCAAGGTCTTTGGCGTTTTCCGGTACTAGATGAACTTGATACAGAGGTTCATTAGATGCGATTTCTGTATTAAAAAAATCTTTTATTGCCCCACGTTCAGGAGCCAACTTCCATTCTCTAAATCTATTTTTATCAGATAGTGATTTATATTTTGTGGCTTGATTAATTTGAAGAGAAATAAGTCTTCCAACTAACCCAACCATCACAACTGCTTTTGCAGCTGTTATTAAAAACATTCTTCTGCTTATTAGTTTTGATTTAATTACTGTATTACCTGATCCTGGACTAAGCATCTTGAGATCCTATAAAACTCATTTGATATAAATTAAAAAGAAACCAGAAAACTGGAAAAGCAAATAATGTAAAGAAAGTGTTATAACCAATTTTTGTAAACGTAGTTGTTACGTCTGAAAAGTTATTTAATAAAGAGAAGAATAATAAATTTGCAAATATTAAAGCTATGAAGAAAGTAAACCAATCTGATGCTATCGTAGTATTTACACTTTTATTTCTTACATAATTTCCAAAAAAACAAACAACTAGGTAAGAAAGTGAGCTTATGCCTAATGGAAAACCCATTACTACATCATTAATTAATCCAGCAAAAAATATATGTCCTGTCCCCATTAGGTTAGGGCGTTTTATTATCCAGAAATAAATTATTATAATTTGTAAATTCAAAGAGAATACTTCAAATAATTTTTCAAAATTTGTATCAACTTCACTTATAGATAAATAGTATAGTAAAAATAATGGACCAGCTGAAAAAAGTTTATTTAAAATATTTCCTTTAGCCATTAAAAAACTTCCTTAGTTGGTTTAATTAAACTTACAGTTACAAAAGATAATTGATTAGGATCAACAAACAAATCTACTTCGCCGTTATCTTTTGTTTTACCTATTGGAGTTCCTGCATTAAAAATTCCATCTTTGCCAGATGCAAAAACAGTAATATCTTCCTCAAAAATATAATCTTCAGGTAAATACTCTAAAGTAGGTTTTCGTGTGCCGTGCCCTGTTAAGATTGCTTGGGTGCTACTTGTGTCAAAGGTTACAGGAATTCTACTATTTAAATCATTCAATAATAATACTCTTGAGGATAAATAATTAGTTTCAACAATACGGCCAATTAAATATTTATTTTGTGTGACGGGCATACCTTTTTTAATTCCCTCTTTACTTCCTTTATTAATGATAATTGATTTTAAAAATGGACTGTTACGATCTACTAAAACTTTTGCTAGAACTATATTAGAAACATTTTCTACGCTCTCAGTATCTAAAACTTTTTTAAGGTTTCTGTTTTCATTAGAAATATACTCTAAATTTAAATCTAAAGCTTTGTATCGCTCTATTACTTGTTTTAGTTTTTCATTTTCTTCTTTCAAATTAAAATGACTGGCTATCCCTTTGTTAATTCCAGGAAATAATCTTGTTGGCGTTGATGCTAAATAAGTTACTCGGTAAACTAAATCATTGATAAAGCTTCTTGTTGTTTTAACGGCTTGAAAACCATAAACATCTAGAAAAAAAATTATTATTGCTACTATAATTAAAGAAAGTATTGAAAACTTTTGAGAAGCTCCTCTTTGTAAAAGGGCTGAACGAAACGCTATACCAAAATCATCTCTACTAACTGACATCTAATCATTAAGTATAAATTAATATTCAGATAACATAGTAGAAAACAATTCTTCGTTCTCTAGGGCTCTTCCTGTTCCAATTGCTACACACGATAAAGGATCGTCTGCTATGGTTACTGGAAGTCCTGTATCTTGAGAAATTAATTTATCAATATTTTTTAATAAAGCTCCACCGCCTGTTAAAACTAATCCCATGTCAATTAAGTCAGCTGATAATTCAGGGGGCGTATTTTCTAAAGCTTCTTTAATTCCCCCTAAAATTTGATTTAATATTGGCATAATAGCTTCACAAGCATCTTTTTCCGTTAATTCGATCTCTTTTGGAGTTCCAGATCTAATATCTCTCCCTTTCATCAGGAAAGTATTGCTTGATGAAGGAATTGCAGTTCCTATTTCTTTTTTAATTTTCTCTGCAGTTGAGTCTCCGATCATTAAATTCATTTTCTTTCTCATGTAAGCAATGATTGATTGGTCAAGTGCATCACCTGCAACTCTTAGAGATCTTGAATAAACTACGCCACCCAATGACATAACGGCTATCTCTGTTGTGCCACCACCGATATCAACAACCATAGAACCTGTTGCTTCAGATATTGGTAACCCGGCACCTATTGCAGCTGCGATTGGCTCTTCAATTAGTTGAACTTTTCTAGCTCCTGCAGCTAAAGCTGAGTCTTGAATGGCTTTTCTTTCAACTGGAGTTGATCCTGTTGGCACGCAAATTAAAATTCTTGGGTTTGCAAAAGCATTTTTTTTGTGCACTTTTTTAATAAAGTGCTTAATCATTTCTTCAGTAACAACGAAGTCTGCAATCACACCATCTTTTAGTGGTCTAATAGCTGAAATATTACCAGGAGTTCTACCTAACATTGTTTTTGCTTCATCACCTACCGCTAAAACAGATTTTCTACCAGCATCCTCAATTACAGCAACTACTGATGGTTCATTTAAAACAACGCCTTGATCTTTTAATACTACTAGTGTGTTAGCAGTTCCTAAGTCGATAGCCATATCCTGTGACCATAATGATGATAAACCTGATAAACCTTTAAACATATTTTTCTTCCTATTGTTGAGCGCTAGTCACCTGATCTGGCGCAGTTTTAGTTCTTTTAATTATTAGTTTATTTAATGCATTAAGGTATGCGTTTGCAGAAGCTACTAAAGTATCAGTATCAGCTGCTTGACCTACCGTTGTCTTACCTTTTTCCTCAATTCTAACACTCACTGTTGCTTGTGCGTCCGTTCCTTCTGTAACAGCATGCACATTGTATAACAAAAGTTTAACGTCATGAGGGTAAAGATTTTTGATACATTTAAATATTGCATCGACTGGTCCATCACCTGACTCTGTAGCTGATTTAACTTCACCATACACTTCTAAAGTCATCTCTGCTTTTTGAGGCTCACCTGTTCCAGCAAAAACTTTTAAAGATTTCAGTTTAATTACATTATCCTCAGTAACTAAATTATCATCTATAATTGCTGCAATATCTTCATCGTAAATATGTTTTTTCTTATCCGCTAAGATTTTAAATTTTCCAAAAGCTGAGTCTATTACATCATCTGTTATTCCTACATAACCCATGTCAGACAATTTATCTCTAAAAGCATGTCTGCCAGAGTGTTTACCCATCACTAAAGAAGTTTTTTTAACCCCAACGCTTTCAGGAGTCATAATTTCATAAGTATTTCTATTCTTTAGCATTCCGTCTTGGTGAATACCTGACTCGTGTGCAAATGCATTTTTTCCAACAATTGCTTTATTAAACTGAACAGGAAAACCTGTTGCGTTTGATACAACTTTAGATGCTTTGCTTAATAATTTTGTGTTAATGTTAGTTGTGTAAGGCATTAAATCATGTCTTGTTCTCATAGCCATAACAACTTCTTCAAGTGCAGCGTTACCTGCTCTTTCACCTATTCCATTAATTGTACATTCAATCTGTCTCGCACCAGCCATTACTCCGGCTAAAGAGTTAGCAACTGCTAAACCTAAATCATTATGACAATGTGTAGAAAGAATTGCTTTATCTATGTTTGGAACTTTATTTAATAATGTCTCAATAATTTTTTTAAATTCTGAAGGAACTGTGTAACCAACTGTATCTGGAATGTTTATTGTTTTAGCTCCACATTTAATTGCAAGCTCAACTGTCTTACACATATAATCCATATCAGTTCTTGTTCCATCTTCGCAAGACCACTCTACATCATCAGTAAATTTTCTAGCGTAAGTTACGCTGTCTTTAATTGACTCTAAGACCTCTTCAGGTGATTTATTTAATTTATGCTTCATGTGAAGCGGACTTGTTGAAATAAAAGTGTGAATTCTAAAATTTTTTGCATGCTTTAAAGCTTCGTGACATGCATCAATATCTTTTTTTGTTGCTCGAGCTAAACCTGCAGGAATAGATTTTTTTAATGTTTTGCTTATTTCTGTAACAGCTTCAAAATCTCCTGGAGATGCAATTGGGAAACCTGCTTCTATTACATCAACGCCTAATTCATCAAACACTCTAGAGATTTGTAATTTTTCTTCTAAACTCATTGATGCGCCAGGTGATTGTTCACCGTCACGCATTGTTGTATCGAAAATTATAATTCTATTTTTATCAGTCATGTTTAAAACTTTTGAAAATCAAAAGTTCCACATAATACAATCAAAGATAGAATTTGCAATAAATTATGTATCTTATCCGAATTTTAGCAAATCAGATTGGGTTAATTCTTATCTTTATCAACCAATTTGTTTTTACCAATCCAAGGCATCATCGCACGAAGCTCTTTACCAACTTTTTCGATCGGATGCTTAGCTAAATCTTCTCTCATTTTTAGGAAGTTTTTTTGGCCTGATTTGTGCTCATCCATCCATTGTTTAGTAAATTTTCCAGATTGGATGTCTTTCAAGACCTCTTTCATCTTTTCTTTTGTCTTGCTATCTACAATTCTTTTACCTGATACGTATTCGCCATATTCAGCTGTGTTTGAAATTGAGTAATTCATGTTTGCAATTCCACCTTCGTAAATTAAATCAACAATCAACTTAACTTCGTGTAATGTTTCAAAGTAAGCCATTTCAGGTGGATAACCAGCTTCAGTTAAAGTTTCAAAACCATTTTTAATAAGTTCAACTAACCCTCCACAAAGAACTGTTTGTTCACCAAATAAATCTGTTTCACACTCATCTTTGAAAGTTGTTTCAATAATTCCAGATTTTCCCCCGCCAATTGCAGAAGCGTATGACAAAGCAAGATCTCTAGCTTTACCAGAGCTATCTTTATGAACTGCCATCAGACATGGAACACCGCCACCTTTTTGGTATTCACTTCTTACAGTGTGTCCAGGTCCTTTTGGAGCAACCATAAAAACATCTAAATCTTTTCTAGCATTAATTAAATCAAAGTGAATGTTTAAACCATGTGCAAATGCTAAACTTGTTCCTTCTTTCATTCTTTGCTCAATATGATTTTTATAAATTTCAGATTGTAATTCATCTGGAGTTAACATCATAACTACATCAGCCCAAGCTGCTGCATCTGATAAGGACATAACTTTTAAACCTTCACTCTCTGCTTTTTTTACACTTGAAGAACCTTCTCTTAATGCAACTACAACTTCTTTAACTCCGCTATCTTTTAGATTTAAAGCATGTGCGTGACCTTGGCTTCCATAACCAAATATAGCTACTTTTTTATTTTTAATTAAATTTACGTCTGCGTCTTTTTCATAAAATGTTTTCATAATTTTTCTCCTATTGTGTAAAAACTTTTTTTCCTCTGGTCATAGCAACTGCACCAGTTCTTGAAGTGCTAATTAACCCTAAAGGCTTCAAATTTGCAATCAATTTATCTATATCTCTTCTTAATGCGGTAACCTGAATAACAAAAGACTTCTGCGTTTTATCTAGCACTACAGGATTAAATTTTTTGCACATTAACTTAGCTTTTTTTTGTTTTGCAGCAGTTCCTACTAACTTAAAGAGTGCTAACTCTTTAAATATGATGTCCGGATCATTTCTTGAAAAATCAGCAACCTTATGAACTGGTATTAGTTTTCCTAGCTGTAACTTAATTTGTTGAATAACTTCAGGCGTACCTTTAGTTACAATTGTTATCCTAGAAAGATGTTTCTTTTTATCTACCTCAGCAACTGCGAGTGACTCAATGTTATATCCTCTGCCAGAAAATAAACCAATTACTCTTGCTAATACTCCAGCTTCGTTATCCACCCAAACAACAATAATATGATGATCCTCTTTTCCAAATTTAGTTGGCTGGCTATAAGCTGATTTTGATTTTGGCATTAAACTAAAGTTTTTCCTTCATCTGAAACCTCTTTTTCATCTTCAGGTCCAAGAAGCATTTGGTTGTGAGGTTTTCCAGATGGTATCATTGGGTAACAATTTTCTACTTTATCTACTACGCAATCAAAAATTACAGGTTTATCTGTAGAGATCATTTCTTTGATTTTTTCATCTAATTCATCAGGGGTTTTAGCTCTCATACCAACTGCGCCATATGCTTCAGCTAGTTTAACAAAATCAGGTAAAGCCTCTGTATAACTTTCAGAATAATTTTTATCATGTAAAAGCTCTTGCCACTGCCGAACCATTCCCATGTATTCATTATTTAAAATAAAAATTTTTATAGGAAGTCTATATTGTATTGCAGTCGACATCTCTTGAATGTTCATCAATATCGATGCTTCTCCTGCCACATCTACAACTAATTTTTTAGGATGAGCTATTTGAACTCCAATAGCTGCTGGCAATCCATAACCCATCGTGCCTAGTCCTCCAGATGTCATCCATCTATTAGGCTTATTAAACTTGTAATGTTGAGCAGCCCACATTTGGTGTTGGCCTACTTCTGTTGTAATAAAAGTATCTTGATCCTTAGTTAATTCATAAAGTCTCTGAATAGCATGCTGAGGTTTAATAGTTTCTTTACTATTAATAAAGTTAAGTGATTTTTTTTCTCTCCATTTATCAATTTGACTCCACCACTTTGCGGTTTTTTGTTTATTTGAGGAAATAAAGTTTTTATTTTTTTCTTTAAATCTTTTAATCACTGCTTGTAATAATTGAGTAACATCACTTGTGATCGCAAGATCTACTTGTACATTCTTACCGATAGAAGATGGGTCTATATCTACATGAATTTTTTTCGACTTTGGTGAAAACTCATCAATCTTTCCTGTAATTCTATCATCAAATCTCGCACCTATGTTAATCATCAAATCACAATCATGCATTGCATTATTGGCTTCATAAGTTCCGTGCATTCCAAGCATTCCTAAAAATTGTGGATCGTCTCCTGGGTAAGCGCCTAATCCTTGTAATGTTGAAGTGATTGGAAAACCTGTTAAAGAAACTAACTCTCTTAATAATTCACTTGCTTCAGGTCCTGAGTTAATTACACCACCACCTGTATAAAAAATTGGTTTAGATGACTGTTTAATCATCTCGATAAACTTATCTACATCTTTTAAGTTTATTTTGTTTGATAAAGCGCCATTTAATTTTTTAACTAATTTATTCTTATTAACTTTATAAATGCCTTTATTAAATTGAATATCTTTTGGAATATCTACTAAGACAGGTCCAGGTCGACCCGTTGTTGCAATTTCAAATGCTTGGTTCATGATATCTGCTAAATCATTTACATCTTTAACTAACCAATTATGTTTTGTGCAAGGCCTTGTTATTCCTGTCGTGTCACATTCTTGAAATGCATCTGTTCCAATTAAATGAGTTGGAACTTGTCCAGAAATGCAAACTACTGGGATGGAGTCCATGTAAGCATCTGTTAAAGCAGTAACAGCGTTTGTTGCTCCAGGTCCTGAAGTAACTAGTAAAACTCCTGGCTTGCCGCTTGATCTTGCATAACCCTCTGCTGCATGTCCCGCACCTTGTTCGTGTCTTGCTAAAATATGTTTTATCGATTTGTGATTTTTTAACTCATCATATATTGGAAGAACAGCGCCGCCCGGGTAGCCAAAAATATATTCAACTTTTTGGTCCTCAAGTGCTTTAAATACTATTTCCGCTCCACTCAATAATTTTGGCATTCATACAATCTAGCCTAGAAATACTTATCGTCAAGTTTTAGCTTGCTGCTTTTAAAGATTTTTTTAAAAGAATGGAGAAATTTTTTGAATATAGCTTATTCCAGTTCTTCATATGCCCTCTAGCCCATGTGTTTTGTCTTTTAGCATATTGTCTTGTCTTAATATTTATGAGCTCCTTGCACTGATCAAGACTTAAATTTTTATCTAAGTATTTTGTAATTTCTTGAACTCCAATCAGTTTATGTGCTGAAAAACTCTTTTTTAGCTTAAGCGAGTTAAATTTTTTTACCTCAGCAATGCAATTTTGCTTAAACATTTGTTCTGTCCTATTGTAAATTTTTACTAATAACTCTTCTCTAGGAATATCCAAAAAAATCTTTTTGATATCAAAATCAAGAAAATCTGATTTAGTGTTTGCTATCCAATCAAATAATGATTTCTTTGTTTTAAGTTTTACCTCATATGCTCTTTGAGTTCTTTGACTATCAGATGGTAAAATTTTGTTTTTAACTTTTGGATCTAGTATTAATAACTTTTCATAAAATTTTTTGTACCCTAATTTTTTAAATAAGTTTCTTACTTTTGCTCTTGTTCCTAAGTCAATGTCAGGAATTTTACTTATCCCCTTAGTGATAGTATTAAAATATAAACCAGTCCCACCTACAATGATTGGTAATTTTTTATTTTTTAAACAAAGCTTTATTTTTTTCTTAGCCTCTTTAAGCCAATCGCCAGCAGAAAAATATTTTTTCACAGATATCAATCCATACAGATGGTGTTTTGCTTTCCTTAATTCAGATTTATTTGGACGTGAGGAAAGAATTGTGAACTCTTTATAAATTTGCATACTGTCAGCATTAATGATCTCACCATTTAATTTTTTTGCTAAATGTATTGCTAGTTTTGATTTTCCAGATGCTGTAGGTCCTGCTAATAAAATTATTTTTTTGGACAAAATTAATTTATTTTAACACCTAAATAGTTTCTCTGATTGTTTTTATTAATTACTGTGAGGAGTAAAGTCTTCTCCCCTTTTTTGAAAATATCTGAAACAATTTTATTTAAATCAGAAGTATCTTTTACAGATTTTTTTTGAACTTCAATAATTACATCATCA
Source organism: Candidatus Pelagibacter ubique HIMB058 (assembly GCA_000419545.1). Taxonomy (GTDB): domain Bacteria; phylum Pseudomonadota; class Alphaproteobacteria; order Pelagibacterales; family Pelagibacteraceae; genus Pelagilacustribacter; species Pelagilacustribacter ubique_B. The sequence goes on along the minus strand of ATTF01000019.1, from coordinate 7,060 downwards.
ACGCTTAAAAGATTTATTAAAGGACTTCGGTTTGCAATATCTACTATTACTACTCCAGTTGAATCCTTTTTTAAGTTTCTAGATTTTATATCTTGCTCTGTTAGATCTCTAACAGTTATTTTTAATACATCGATTTCTTTATCTTTAGGAACAGTTTTAGATTTCTTTTCTTTAAACTCTTCAGAAGACTCTAATCTACCTAAAGTTAATCTTTTAGTAATTAATTTTTTATTTCTCCAAATTTTTAATTGAACACTTTTACCAACTTTTGTATTAGCAACTACTTTTGGAAGTGTTCTCATTGTATCAATTTTTTTACCGTCAAATTCTAAAATAATATCACCAGCTTTAATTCCAGATTTATCAGCAGGGCTATTTTCGCCAACGCTTGCCACCAAAGCTCCTTCTGGTTTTTTTAATTTTTCTACATCAGCGATTTCTTTTGTTACTTCCTGAATTCTTACTCCCAACCAACCTCTTTTTGTTTCTCCAAACTCCATAAGTTGATCAATTACATTTGATGCTGCGTTAGCTGGAATTGCAAAACCAATTCCAATAGATCCTGATTGACCTGGTGCTATGATTGCAGTGTTAATACCGATCACTTCACCTTTTAAATTAAATAAAGGTCCACCAGAGTTTCCTTGGTTAATCGATGCATCTGTTTGGATAAAATCATCATATCTTGTTAAATTAATATCTCTGTTACGTGCAGAAATAATTCCAGCTGTTACTGTTCCACCTAAACCAAATGGATTTCCAATCGCAACTGCCCAATCACCAACTCTTGCTTTATCCGAGTCACCAAAACTAACTGGTATAAACTTATCTTTTGTTTCCATTTTTAAAACAGCGATATCCATGTATGGGTCAGCTCCAACTACTTTTGCTTTGTATTCTTTATCACCTACTCTAACTAATATGTCTTCAGCATTAGCGATAACGTGGTTGTTTGTAATTACTGTTCCATTTTCTTTAATTATAAATCCAGAACCTAAAGAAGAGGCTTGCCTCTCTCTTGGTTGCTCAAAATCCTTGAACATTTCACCAAAGGGTGATCCTGGAGGAAACTGAAAAGGAAAAGGATTTGAAGTTGTTCTAACGGTTTGTGTAGTTGAAATATTTACTACTGAAGGCATTAGTTTATCAGCTAAATCTGCAAATGAATCTGGAACTGGTTTAGCTTGTAAAACTGAAAAACTTATTACGATAAATCCGAGGAATATTTTTTTAAGAAAGCTCATTTAATTTTTTATATACCAAATTATTAAAAATCCCATAATCAAAAAAACAATTCCTAAAGTTCTAAGTTTACTCTCAGGTGTGTTCTTAATTAATTCTAAAATATTTTTTATTCTTGACGGGAAAATGGCTAAAAAAAGTCCCTCAATAAAAAATAGTAAACCTATTGCTGTAATTAACTCTTTCAACTGTGGACAACTTATCTTTTTACTGCTGGCTTAATTGACTTACCAAAAAATTTAAAGAAATCACTATCAGGAGATAACACTAATGAAGTCTCGCCGCCTATTAATGCTTTTTCGTAAGCTTGCATAGCTCTATAAAATCCAAAGAACTGAGGATCTCTTCCAAAAGCATTAGCAAAGATTTTATTCCTTTCACCATCGCCTTCACCCTTCATGATTTCAGATTTTTTATTTGCTTCAGCTAAAATTACTGTTACATCTTTATCTGCTGTTGATCTAATCTTCTGTGCAATCTCAGCACCTTGAGCTCTAAATTCTTTTGCTTCTCTCTCTCTTTCAGTTTGCATTCTTTTATATATTGCATCACTGTTTGCCGGAGGTAGGTCTGCTCTTTTAATTCTTACATCTACAATTTCAATTCCAAAATTTTGAGCCTCTTCATTAACTTGAGATTGAATGATTTGCATTTGCCTTGCTCTATCCGTTGATAATAAAGTAGCAAGTTCCTGTGTACCCAATACACCTCTTATTCTAGAATTAATAATTGTTGAAAGTCTTGATCTTGCAACTCTTTCATTTCCAACAGAAATATAAAACTTTAAAGGATCTACAATCTTAAATCTTGCAAATGCATCTACGATTAATCTTTTTTGATCTGCTGCAATAACTTCTTCTGGATCATTATCTAAGTTTAAAATTCTTTTATCTAAATAAACTACGTTTTGAATAAATGGCAATTTAAAATTTAATCCAGCTTTAGTAACAATTTTTTTAGGATCACCAAACTGAAGTACAATTGCTTGGCTTATCTCTTGAACTATAAATAGTGATTGAAATACTACTACGGCAATTAAAACTATTCCTGGAAGTATTAGTTTAGCGCCTTTCATTAATTATTGCTCCCTGATTTTTTAAGTTCCGGTAAAGGTAAATATGGCACTACACCTGAACCTGATTCTTTATCTATAATAACTTTATCAATATCAGCTAAAACTTTTTCCATTGTCTCTAAATACATTCTCTCTTGTGTAACTTGTTTTGCATTTTTGTACTCATTGTAGATTGCTAAAAATCTGCTTGCTTCACCTTCTGCTTTAGCAACAACTTCTTTTTTGTAAGCTTCTGCTTGCTGTAAAACCTGCTCTGCTTCCCCTCGTGCTCTTGGTATAACATCATTAGCGTAAGCTTCGGCTTCGTTCTTAGCTCTTTCTCTATCCGCTCTTGCAGCTTGTACATCTCTAAATGCATCAATCACCTGTTCTGGTGGGTCAGCTTGTTGTGTTTGTACTTGAGTGATTTCAATTCCAGAACCATATTCGTCTAAAATTTTTTGTGTAATATTTTGAACTTCAATCTCAATACTCGCTCTTCCTTCAGTTAAAATATTTTGAATATTGTTTTTTGCTATTACTTCTCTCATAGCTGTTTCAGATGCAGCTTTTACAGTTTCTACTGGACTTTGAATATTAAATAAAAATTTCTGCGCATCTTTAATTACCCAGAAAACTGAGTAGTTTATATCTACAATATTTTCATCTCCTGTAAGCATTAAACTTTCTTCAGGAACATTGCCTACACCTGATGATCTACCAGTATCACTTGCCGGTCTAAAACCAACATCCACACGGTTAACTTTTGTGACTTTAGGAGTAAGTACTCGCTCAAAAGGAGTTGGAAAATGATAATGTAATCCAGGTTGAGTTGTGTTTACATATTTTCCAAATCTTAAAACAACACCTTGTTCATCTGGTAAAACTCTGTAAAGACCGCTAGCTAAATAAAGTAAAACTAAAACCATTAAACCAATAATTATCGGTCTTGAACCTCCGGATTTGCCACCTGAAAATTTGTTTACGGTTTTTTGTAAATTTCTAATTATGTCATCAAGATTTGGAGGATCTTGTCTTGTACCAGATCCATTTCCACCAGGAGAACCTTGTCCTCCTCCACCTGGAGGTGAACCCCAAGGTGATTGGTTCTTTAAAATCTTGTCTTTGAAACTCATGACACTTTATATAGTGACTTTTTACTCGAAAACAAGTTAAGAAGGGGCGCTAAAATGTCTAAATCGTTTAATAAAGTAAAAAGATGAGCCAAAAACCGCCTCCAAAACAATTTGTTAAAACTCCAATCAATGGAACCAAGTCTGTTATCTTAATTTCAAGTGCCAAAGGTGGAGTTGGAAAATCTACTGTCGCGGTCAATCTTGCTTTTGCTCTTCAAAATTTAGGATTAAAAATTGGAATACTTGATGCTGACGTTTACGGTCCATCACTTCCTAAATTAATTAACTTAAATGAAAAACCAAAAAGTGAAGATGGTAAAGCGATGATACCATTAGAAAAATACGATGCTCAATGCATGTCGATGGGTTTTTTAGTTGATGAACAAACTCCAATGATTTGGCGAGGTCCAATGGTTATTAGTGCAATTAAAACAATGACTCAAAGTGTTATATGGAAAGATAGAGATGTAATTATAGTAGATATGCCACCAGGTACCGGTGACACTCAATTAACTTTTGCACAACAAGTTAAAGTAGATGGAGCAGTAATTGTATCAACTCCACAAGATTTGGCTTTGTTAGATGTAAAAAGAGGAATTCAAATGTTTGATAAAACTGGAGTTAAAATTTTAGGACTTATAGATAATATGAGCTACTTCAAAGGAGATGATGGTAAAGATTATAAAATTTTTGGTGAAAGTGGAGTAGAGAAAACTGCTAAAGAATTTAATAAAGAATTTTTAGGTAGTTTACCAATTCATCAAGATTTGAGGTCTTCAGCAGATAAAGGTGAACCTTTAACACATTCTAATCCAGATCATGAAGTTTCAAAATTATTTAAGAATATTGCTGAAAAAATTAAACAATCTTTTCATTAAAGTTAAAAGAAGTCATTAATTCATTCCATTCTCGTTTAGATAAACCTGAACTTTCATGAGTTACTTTTTCTCCTTTAACCATTTGCTGAATTACTTTTTTACCTTTTGCTGAAACGTGCACTGCGCCTACTCTATAATCTAAGAAAGCTGCGTGAGTTATTGGCACCCATTTTTTAACAGTATCTAACATTGTTTCAGCATAAACTCTGATTTCGTATTGGGCATGGCTATCTGCTCTCAAAAATAAGAAATTTAATAAATTTAATAAATCTGTTTTCCAATACCACTGCGTATATGAGTTTAAAGTTAAATTCATTCTTGCAAGCTCTCTTGCTAAACCAGTTTTTCCTTCATCTATAGTTGATCCATCATATCTTTCATTAAGCATTTTTTCATAGTTTTCGTAAGTTCTTGTAGCATCATCTTTTAAAATTTTTAAAACTTCATCAGCTTGTTCTCCTGTAATTAAGTCTCCTCTTCCTTGTCTATTAGAGGTAGATTGTGCTGATAACTGATCTTTGGCTGGGATATAAAATTCTTTATCTAAAATAGAATATCTTGCTGAGTATTCATTTACATTTGCTGTTCTATGTCTAATCCATTGACGCGCTATAAATATTGGAAGCTTAACATGATATTTAATTTCACACATTTCAAATGGTGTTGAGTGCCAGTGCCTCATTAAATATTTAATTAAACCTTCATCGGTAGAAACTTTTTTTGTTCCTTTACCGTAAGAAACTCTAGCTGATTGAACTATAGAACTATCATCTCCCATGTAGTCAACTACTCTTACAAACCCATGGTCTAATACCGGTAATGCCTCATAAAGAATTTTTTCTAATTCAGTTGAAGTGACTCTTTTTGTTGAGTTTTTTTGTGCTTGTTGATCTGCAATTTCTTGCTGTTGTTCTTTAGTAAGCTTCATATTGAAATTATTTATTGAATCTCTGATTAAGAGTTTTATATTAATAGTGTTGGTTTTCCAACTATGACGATAAACGAATTTCGTAATAAACATTACGGACGTGGGGGCAGTACCCACCACCTCCACCATTTACAACTTATGGGGGTGAATCAGGATCGACGGATGTCTAAAGGCTATTCTTTCGTACGAGATGGTTCCGACGTAACGGGCTAATTTACAAATGCAAATCAAAAATTTGCACTTGCAGCTTAATTAACTTAGTTAATTAAGTTACGGGGTTTGGGGCACCTGGCAACAGAACGCCCCTAATTGATTTTTGAGAAATGTTAATAAAAACAAAAAAAAATTTTTTTTTTTAAATCAATTAGTAAAATAAATTAGGAGGTAATTATGGTAGAAATTATTGTTGCGTGTGCATTACTAGCAGCGCTTGCTAACGCATAAAATACTAAGGTTTGGGGCGCCTTTAAATATAAATAAAGGCCCCAAAAATAATTTAAATAATTTTGCCAAGAATATTTAAATATGGACTCTAATATCGAAAACTTAAAAAATATACTTATCTCCTAAATACAAAAGAATTCCGACTGCAATACCAAGTAATATCCAATAAAAGTTTTCTTTAATCATGCTACAAATTTTGAAAGGTTTGGTTTAAAATAATTAGGACCTTTCATCACTTTACCCTTCTCATTGTAAATAGGTTTTCCGTTAGAGTCCAATTTACTCATATTTGAATTTTGAACTTCCTCAAAACATTTATCTAAATTAATACCAAAAGCATGGCCCGCCCCATAAGTAACGTACAGTATATCAGTGAGAGCATCAGCAACTTCTTTTATATCTTTGTTGTTTATGGCATCTTTTAACTCATCAAGTTCTTCTTTGATCAATTCATATCTAAGAGAAGTTATTTTATCGTTCGGAAAACCGGCTTTTTCTTTGATTTCTTGACCAAAAGTTTCCATAAATTTTTTAACACTTTCAAAATTACTCATTTTTAATCCTTTTAATTTATAATTTATTAATAAGAGTGTATTATATCAATGAATCAATAATGAAATATAGAACAGAATTTGATAGTATTGGAAAAATTAAAGTTCCTGGTGATAAGTATTGGGGTGCATCAACAGAGAGGTCTAACAAATATTTTAATATTGGTGATTTTTTAGTAAGACCTTTAGTAATTCATTCTATAGCAATCATTAAAAAAGCTGCAGCAATTGTTAATGCTAAAAATAAAGATTTAAATTCCAAAATATCCAAATACATTATAAAAGCCTCGGAAGAAGTTATCAAAGGAAAGCTGGATAATCATTTTCCTTTAAAAGTTTGGCAAACTGGCTCTGGCACACAAACAAACATGAACGTTAATGAAGTTATAGCTAACAGAGCAATCGAAATGATGGGTGGTAAATTAGGATCAAAAAAACCAGTTCATCCCAACGATCATGTCAATAAATCTCAGTCCACAAATGATGTATTTCCTACAGCAATGCACATTGCTATTGCCATAAAAACTAAAGAGAAACTCTTACCTTCCTTAAGACTATTAGAAAAAGAATTACTTAAAAAATCAAAAGAATTTAAATCAGTTGTAAAAGTAGGAAGAACACACCTACAAGACGCAACTCCGTTAACACTTGGACAAGAATTCTCTGGATATCATTCTCAACTTAAAGACTGTATTACAAGAATAGAAATTGCACTTAAAGAAATTTATTTTTTAGCGCAAGGTGGAACTGCAGTAGGAACAGGTCTTAATACAAGAAAAAACTTTGATAAAAAAATTATAAAAGAAATAAGTAAAATTACAAAATTA
>ATTF01000018.1 GCA_000419545.1 Candidatus Pelagibacter ubique HIMB058 | reverse complement strand
AAATTTTAAAAAAAAATTTGATCTAATATTTATTGATGCAGATAAAGAAAATTATATTAATTATTATGAAAAATGTATGGATTTAGTTAATAAAAATGGAATTATTATAATTGATAATGTTTTATGGCATGGCGAAGTTGCCAATAAATTAAAAGACGACAGATTTACCAATATTATTAGAGATTTTAATAAACATTTAAAAAATGATAATAGAGTTTCTAAAAATATTATTCCAATAGGAGACGGACTAACAATTTGTATTAAAAAATAATGTTTTCTGTCTTTGGATTTTATAAATTTAAAAAAATACTATCATTAAAGAAACATAAAAACTTTTTTCAATTTGAATTTCTTAATAATAAAATTAGAGGGACATTAATTCTCGCCTCTGAAGGTATTAACGGAACAATTGCAGGAGAAAGAAAGTCTATTCTTAAGATAAAGAATTTACTAAAAAAAAAGCTTAAATTCTCTAAGTTTGATAGCCACAATCATTCCTTAAGTAAATTTCAACCGTTTCATCGCGGTAAAGTTAAAATTAAGAAAGAGGTAGTGCCTATAGGTTTAAATATTAACAGTAAGACAAAGAGACAAAGTAAATATTTATCAGGAAAATCTTGGAACAAACTGATATCTAAAAAAGATACTTTAGTAGTTGATGCTAGAAAACCATTTGAATTTAAAGTAGGCACTTTTAAAAAAGCTATTAATCCAAATATCAATAACTTTAGAGATTTTCCAAAATATTTAAAAAAAATTAATAAAGCAAAACCAGTTGCTATGTTTTGCACAGGAGGTATTAGATGTGAAAAAGCTTCTGTTTATTTAAAACAAAAAGGCTTTAAAAATGTTTTTCAATTAAAAGGAGGCATACTTAATTACTTAGATAATGTAGAAAAGAAAGATAGTTTGTGGAAAGGTGAGTGTTATGTTTTTGATAATAGGGTTTCACTGAAACACAAATTAAAACAAGGATCTTTTTCCATTTGTAGCGGTTGTCGAACACCCATTTCACCAATAGAGAAAAAATCAAATATGTACGAAAAAGGTGTTTCTTGTCCAAATTGTTACGAAAAGCTTACAGAAAGTCAAAAAGCAAGATTTAGAATGAGACAAAAACAAATTACTCTTGCTAAAAGTAAGGGAACCAAGCATATGTTTCAAAAGGAATACAAAATATGAAATCAATGAATTTAGTTGGAGATCCGATTATAAATTTATTAAAAAAAATTGCTATTCCTGCAAGCACAGGCACACTTTTTCAAACTTTATATAATGTTGTAGACACTTATTTTGCTGGAAAAATTTCTCCTAATGCATTGGCGGCCATAGCAAAATCTTTTCCGCTTTATTTTATTATTATAGCAACAGGTGTTGGAATAGTAGCTGCATCTAACGCACTTATTAGTAATTCATTAGGTGCGAAAGAAGATCGTAAAGCATCAATGTATGTTGCTCAATCGCTTCTTTATTCTGTAATAGTTTCAATTTTTGTTACAATAATTGGTTTATCTTTATCTGATGATCTATTACGTTTAATGGGATCAGATCAAGAAACAATAAATCTTGCTACCGATTATTTAGATGTAATATTTTTTGCAACTTTCATTTTTTTAATACAAATTTCTTTAAATGGAACTTTGAATGCTCAAGGAGATACTAAAAGCTATAGAAATGTTTTAATTGTAACTTTCTTTTTAAATATCGGACTCAACCCTTTATTTATATTTGGTTTTGGACCTATACCAGCTTTTGGAATTGCAGGTTTAGCCATAGCAACTGTGATTGCTCAATTAATAGGATTATTTTACTTAGCTTATAAAGTTTATTGTTGTGAACTAAAACAATATTTAAAATTAGAATGTTTCCTGCCAAAATTTGATTTAATTAAAAATCTTACTAATCAGTCAGTGCCAATTATGATGAGCATGTTTATGATTGGTTTAGGTATTTATAATATTTTATTTTTTGTAAGCAAATTTGGTTATTTAGCTGCTGCTGGATATGGTTCAGCATTAAGAATAGAACAAATACTACTTCTACCAGTTATCGGGCTAAATACAGCCGTATTGACGATTGCTGGACAAAATTTCGGAGCGAAATTATTTCCCAGAGTTGACGAAGTCTATACAAAGGCAATTATTATTGGTTCATCATTTATGATTTTAGCAGGCGTAGTAATATTTTTATTAGCAGATAACATTGTATCAATTTTTACAGATAATCAGGATGCAATTAATTATGGAGCCGATTACCTGAAAATTGCTGCATTTATAGGGCCTGTCTACCCAGTTTTTTTTATCACTAACGCATTATTTCAAGCAATTAAGAAACCAATCTATACAGTTTTAATGACGTTCTTAAGATTAGTTCTTTTACCTTTCGCCACAATGTGGACTGTTGTTTTCTTATTTGAGGGTAATTTTAGAGATTTATTTTTTGGACTTTTCTTTATTAATTGGACATTTGGAATTTTAGTCTTTTTGTTTGCAAAATATTATACAAAGAAACTATTTTTAAGAACGGTTAAAACTTGAGTTTACTTATATTTAAGTTTGTTTTCTAATTTTCTTACAAAGTACGAAATAACTAGGATTAATATTAAGTATTCTAATATTAAAAAAGTATAAATTTCTAAAGGTCTATAAGTGGTTGTAACAAGCTCATTTGCTTTTCTTGTTAAATCTCCAATTCCAATTATAGAAACCAAGGAAGACATTTTTAAAACGTATACAAATTGATTTCCCATCGCTGGCAATACAACTTTGATTGCTTGTGGTAAAATTACTAATCTCATTTTTCTCCAAAAATCCATTCCTAAAGACTCTGATACTTCATGTTGGCCCTTTGATATTGAATTAATACCAGCTCTAAATATTTCTGCTTGAAAAGCGCTTTCACTTATAGTCAAAGCAATTATACCTGATACGAATGGTGAGAAACTCACTCCCATCATAATAGGCAGGCCATAATAGATCCAAAGAATTAAAACTAACAATGGTATAGCTCTGACGATTTCCACATAAGCTATATTGAAGTAACTTAGAAATTTATTATTCGAAAGAGATGGAAGAGCAATAATTAATCCAATAATCATTGCTAAAATTATCGACACTACTGAAATATAAATAGTGGTTGTTATCCCACTTATTAAAAATTTAAGATTTGTTAAGCCCTCTATATTTTCTGGACTTAATATATACCAGCCCCATTCATAATTTGAACTACACCCCTGTAGTAAAAATAATAAAGAGATTATTTTTAAAAACTTCACTATCTAACTATAATTATAAATTGAAGGTAAAGAAACTTAAATTATAAGCTCTTTAAGTTATACTTAGACAACAATCTTTTAAAAAATCCTGACGATTGTTTTTTCTTAATCCAATTACTTACATAATCATTCCAAACTTTATCACCTTTTGGAACCATCATTGCTAAGAAGGCTGGGTTTTTTTCTCCATCAGGAACGATTGCTAGTTGAGGATACTTTATAACTAATTTATTTGCTTCTGTTGAACTAGTAATATTTCCATCAGCTCGACCAGCAAGCACTTCTTGGAAATCTCTAGCGGGAGCTTCTACTGATTGTAATTTTGATTTTGGAAAAAATTCTTTTGCTTTTTCTTCTTGAGACGTACCTAAAGTAGTAGCTATTTTTACATCTTTATTATTTAAAGAGTCCCAAGTTGGAAACTTTTTTAAATTTTTCTTAAGAACTAAAGGAACAGTACCGTACTTGTAATAAGTTGCTGTAAAACCTGCTACCTCAGCTCTTTTAGGAGTTTTAGTTACGCTTGTAGAAATATCGTATCTATCTGATGTTATTCCAGCTACGATAGTTTTCCATTCAGCGGGGACGAATTTTACTTTCACGCCTAAGTCTTTAGCTAACTCATTCATTACATCTATATCAAATCCTTTGTATTTGTTTGTTGCTGGATCTTTCATAGACATTGGATCCCAATCACCTGTAGTTCCAACTCTTAGTTCGCCGTTTTTTTTGATTGCGTCTAATTTCGAAGCTGCTTGTACGTTTGTTGCAACAAATAATATAAATAGAATTGTATATATTTTTTTAATCATTTATTTTTACTACCTAATCTCTCTATTTTTTTCGAATTGCAATTTGACCCACTTAATTGTTGGAAATTAAAAAGGTTGACTAAATAGGACATTATCATCTATAAAGAACAAAACAAGAACATTTATGAAGCTAACAATACCTTTTTATCTACACAAAGTAGGGGCTGGATTTCCGTCACCAGCAACAGACTACATTGAAGATGACATAGATCTAAACTCACATCTTATAACAAATGCGCCAGCCACGTTTATTATAAGAGTTCAAGGTAAGTCCATGACAAACGTAGGCATACATGATGGAGATTTATTAATAGTAGATAAAAGCTTAAATCCAAAAAATTTTTCAACTGTAATAGCAAACGTTAATGAAGAACTTGTTGTCAAAACTTTAGTTAAAAGTAAGGAAACTAATTATTTAACATCTGGATCCAAAAATGCGTCGGATAAAATTAATTTAACAGATAATCCAGAGATAATAATTTGGGGAGTGGTAACGTATGTCATTCATAAACAGTAGTAAAAAAAAAATTGCTCTAGTTGATTGTAATTCATTTTACGTATCATGTGAGAGATTATTTAATCCAAAGATCCAAAATGTTCCAGTTGTAGTCTTATCAAATAATGATGGTTGCGTGATATCAAGATCTGCAGAAGCAAAAAAAATTGGAATTAAAATGGGAGAGCCTTATTTTAAAGTAAAAGAATTAGTAAGGAAAAATAATGTTCAAATTTTTTCATCAAATTATGCTTTATACGGAGATATCTCTAGAAGAGTAATGAAAGTATTGAAAGGGTTTTCTGATAAAGTTGAAATTTATTCTATAGATGAAGCTTTTATAGATTTATCACATGTAAAAGATGAAATGACCGAAGAATATGGAAAAAAAATACGCGAAAGAGTTTTAAAATGGACAGGTATACCAACAAGTGTTGGGATATCGAATACAAAAACTTTAAGTAAAGTCGCTAACCATGTGGCAAAAAAAAATAAAGCGGGCGTAATATTTCTAAAAGAAAATATAGATGAAATTTTAAAAAAATTTGAAATATCAGATATATGGGGAGTGGGACGTCAGTTATCAAAATTGTATATAAAAAATGGAATTAATAACGCCTATCAATTAAAAAATATTTCAAATAGCTGGGTAAAAAAAAGCACAAATGTTTTGGGTGCTAAAACAGTAATGGAATTAAGAGGTATTCCATGCATTGATTTAGAGATAGAAGAAACAAAAAGAAAAAGTTGTTGTGTATCAAGGTCATTTGGAAAAAAGGTACAAAGTTTAGATAAATTAAAAGAGTCTATAACTACACATTGTTTGAATGCTGCTGAAAAAATTAGGACAGACAAACAAACAACAAGAGCAATAACAGTATTCATTAGGACGAGTCCTTTTGACAAGAATAAAAAATATTATTCAAATTCAATTACAATTGAGTTACCAGTTGAAACCAACAATAGCCTAGAACTAGTCAAAACTTGTATAAATGGACTAAATAAAATTTATAAATATGGATACTTATATCAAAAAGCTGGCGTTATTTTATCAAAACTTAAAAACGCATCTGAAAAGGAATTAAATTTATTAGCACCTATTTTAGAAAACAAATCAAAAACATTAATGAAAGCAATTGATTTTACTAACGCTAAGTATGGACGTAACGCAATAAGCATAGCTCAAGCCGGCATTAATAATGATTGGAAAATGAGAAGGGAACACTCTTCAAAAATAGATACAGCATCGTTTGACTCTCTTCCAAAGATAAGTATATAGTTTAAATAAGGGGTGTCTGTGAGACTGAGATTATACCCTTAGAACCTGACCGGTAATTCAGTAAGGGAGATATGACAACAGCTGTTTCGATACAATTTTCATTAATAATAGTAATTATTACAGGACTTTTCTTTGTAGCTCTTGGTTATTTAAATTCAAAAAAGTCCATAAATACTCAAGATTACATAGTTGGAAATAGAAATGAAAACACTTTTACATTAACTGCAAGTTTAACCGCATCTGCTCTTGGAGCCTGGATTTTATTTGGTCCTGCATCTGCCGCAACTTGGGGCGGAGTAGGAGCGGTAATTGGGTATGCTTTAGGAACAGCAGCACCCATGCTTTTTTTATATAACTTTGGGCCTAAAATTAGAAAAGAATTCCCCAAGGGGCTAGCTCTTACTGAATTCATTAAAAAAAGGTTCGGAGACGGAATATTGAAGCTTAGCTTATTTTTAATTTTATTCTATTTAACGATTTTTTTGATAGCAGAAGTAACAGCAATTGCATCATTATTAAATTTGATTTCAAAAACCCCTTTATGGGCTACAGCAGCAATAACACTTATAATTTGTTTACTTTATATATTAAGAGGTGGATTTAAGCTGTCCGTAATAACAGATAAATATCAATTTATTATAGTTTCAGTAATAATTTTAGCTTCATTCACATTTATTTTAGAAAGTTTGGATACAAGCAGTTTTGAAATAATAAAAAAAAATGCACCAAATTTATTAGATTCAAAATATTTACCTAATTACACAGCTGGTCTTACTTTTTTTATTGCAGTAGCTGCTACAAATCTTTTTCATCAAGGAAATTGGCAAAGAGTATTTGCTGCTAGAAATAATAATAAACTGAAAGCTAGCTTATTATACTCATCAGTTATTATTTTCTTAATCGTATTTTGGATGGGCTATACTGGATTGATATCTTACTCATTAAATCAAGAAGTAAATCCTGATCTTGCATTTTTTGATCTCCTTCTTAAAAATAAAGATTTATATATTATTTTAGGAATATTAATTTTAGCTTTGTCTTTAACTTTAAGTACAATTGATACTTTGATTAATGCGATTTCAAGTTTGCTTATACTTAATGGAAAACAAATTAATAAAAGTCTTGCAGGTAAAGAATTAAAGAGGAAAGTAAATTTTATAATATTATTACTTAGTTCAATAGTTTTTCTAATCTCCTCTAAAGGGTACAGTATTTTATATCTTTTTCTGTTAGCTGATTTATTATGTTGTGCAGCTGTAATAACTATTTTTTATGGATTCTTTAGAAAAAAAATTGAATTTAAATTAGCTCGTTTATCAATATTATTAGGTTTAATCTGTGGTTTTTTGTTTTTCCCGTCTATTGATTTTCAAAAAAGTTTATTAGTAGGAATAATTTTACCTTCAGACTTATTCAGCATATTAATTACAAACAACTTACTTTTTATTTCATTCATAATTTCAATTTTAGCTCAGCTTTTTGTAATCTTTTACTATTCTTTTCGTAATTCATTTAGATAAATAGATACAGCCAACCAAATAATTATAAATCCAAAAAGTTTTTCAAAAGTTAATATTTCATTAAAAAAGAACACACCTAGAATAAACTGCGAAGTCGGTGTTAAAAAAAGTATCATACTTGCAGGACCAATACCTATTAATTTAAAACCAAGCGTATATAAAAACAATGGCACCAAAGTCATAAAACCTGCCCAAAATAAATAAAATGACAATAAGGGTTCGTTTGGCGAAAAAATATTAATGTCAAAATTAACAAGATATATAAATATTCCTATTGCCAGAGGAGAGATTAAAAGTGTTTCAATTAATAACCCTATATCTGATGAAACTTTTATTTTCTTTCTAATAAGACCATAGAGACTAAATGTAATTGCAACAGTTAGACCAATCCAAGGCAGTTCATTTAATTTAACTAAAAAATAAATTAATGATAATCCAACTAATATAACAGAAATAGTTTGATTTAAGTTTAGTTTTTCCTTTAAAAATATTTTTCCTAAAAAGACACTTATAATAGGATAAATATAATAACCGAGGCTTGAGTCTAGAAGCTTATTAATACTTACTGCATATAACCAAGTTGTCCAATTTATACTGACGAGTAATCCTGAAACAAATAAAAGAATAATATTTTTTTTATTTTTAATTATTTTTGTAAATTCACCCCATTTTGAGAAAATTCCTGTTGTAATAATTAATAAGATAGCTGTCCAAATTGTTCTATGA
Source organism: Candidatus Pelagibacter ubique HIMB058 (assembly GCA_000419545.1). Taxonomy (GTDB): domain Bacteria; phylum Pseudomonadota; class Alphaproteobacteria; order Pelagibacterales; family Pelagibacteraceae; genus Pelagilacustribacter; species Pelagilacustribacter ubique_B. The sequence continues at coordinate 15,182 of ATTF01000018.1, read as the reverse complement.
ACAGTTAACTCTATAGGGGTAGCGAATGATACAAATTTAAAATACAAAGTACCTAATACACCCCACCACAAAGAGGCAAATGCCGCATAAAAGATACCACTTAGTTTTGCTTGTTTCATTTGAGAAATTTGGTGCAATATAGTTTAATTTTTACTATAAAGATACTTACTTCACGGTGAGATGGGTGAGTTGGTTTAAACCAGGAGTTTGCTAAACTTCCGTAGTATTTAACTATGCTACCGAGGGTTCGAATCCCTCTCTCACCGCCATTTAATTAAAATAACTATCTATCTGAACAGGCTCTTTTCTTAGGATATATTTATAGACATTAATATTTTCTAAAACTCTTTGAACATAATTTCGCGTCTCTTCAAATCTAATTTGTTCAATCCAATTGATATATGAGATTTGTCCCTTAGACGGATCTCCGTTTACTCTTCTCCAAGTTTTAACTCTATTTGGTCCAGCATTATAAGCCGCAATAGCGAAAGGAAATACTCCATTATAATCTTCAAGCAAACCATTAAAATAATATGATCCAAGTTTGATATTATATTCAGGATCTTGAGTTAAACCGCTTATACTGTAAGGAAGCTTTGCTTGTTTTGCTACAATTTTTGCAGTTGGTTTCATTAATTGCATCATTCCTCTTGCTCCAGCCCAACTATTTGCTCTTTTATCAAATTCACTTTCTTGCCGGATAATTGCTAGTACTATTTCTTGTTTAGGCATTACTTTGTTATTTACAGTTTTTGGTGTGTCAATAATTGGATAATTAAATTTGTTATAAAATCTTTTTTGATAAGATGCTTTTTTCGAAATTTGTATTGCAAAATCATATCTTTCAACGCTTGTTGCTAAATCAGCAGCCAAAACTTCACTGCCGCTCTCTATATTTAATTCTGCTAAATGTTTAAAGATATCTTTGCCAAGTTGTGTTGCGTCTAGTTCTTTTAATAAAATGATGTGTCTTATAAGTTTATTCTTTTTAAATTCCTTTTCATATTCTTTACTAAAAGATGATTGATCCACTAATTCAAAGTTACCACCTGGATTAATCTTATTAAAAGCTAATTGACCATAATAAGTCATGGGAAACTTAGCAGCTTCAGAGTAAAATTTATTTGAAAAATCTTTTTCACCTAAATTTTCATAAGATTGACCTAACCAATAAGCACCACGTGCTAAGCTAATTGGATAGCTAACGTTATTATAAAAATTTTGAAAATGGCTGATAGCATATTCAGGTGAATTTAAAAAAGTTATAGCTATCCAGCCAGACAACCATTCTGCTTCTGCAAAAGAAGGACCAGCTGAAAGCGCATGTTCACTTGAAATTTTGTATGCTGTTTTATATCTTTTTTTGTAAATTAAACTTCTTACCACGCTCTCTCTTTGTTCCCACCATTTATCAGGGCGAACCATTTGAGTTTCTGTTTTTAAAGAATTTCTATATAAAATTTCTAAAGATCCATCTAATCTTCCTCTTCTATTTCTCCATCTTAATCTGTCAAATTCTAATCCAGGATCTTGTTTTAAATATTCAGGGACTTTATTTATTGCGTTATCTACTCCATAAGAGTTACTCATTAATATTTGACGTGCATTGTATAAAGCTCGTTGATCTTTTGGTAAGTACTTTAGCATTCTTTTCAAGTCCCAATATTTCCTCTCCCATGCTAAATGATCAGCTCGTTTAATGTGATCATCAGAGGTTATAAATTTTTTAAACTTAGCTCTGTAATATCCTAAATCATTTTTTCTTATTTGTGCCGTAATCCAACCGTCCTTAATAAGTTCCTCCACCTTATCAAATTTTTTCTGTTCAAGGTAAGCCTCAGCTAATTTAATTTTACCGAGACCACCTAATGGAGGGTTTTTTTCAAACCAACTTATTATCGATGATGGTGAATTATTTCTTAAATAGATTTTTTCCTCTGCTAAATATTTTATTCTATTAATTCTTGGATAATCTTCGTTTTGTTCTATAAATTTCTTGTATTCATTAAATGAAGCTCCATTTCTTGTTGTCTTAAGATACATCCATGTAATTAAAGTTCTAAATTCTTTATCTTTTACTTTTGCAGCACTTTTTAAAGCACTGTTCCATTTTTTTTGTTTTATAAATTCTATTGTTTTTTTAGCTTGCTCAAAATCTTTTTGCTTTAATATTGATGATTTCTTAACCTCTTTTGTTTTAGATTTATAGATAGATGGTTTTTTTTTAGGATAAACAAATCCTATTTTTATTTTTTTTTCTTCTGTCTTTTTTTTCTGATCAGTTTTTACATCAACTTCCTTTTTTTCTACTACCTTTTCTTTTTTCAAGACTTGCTTTTCTTGAGGTTCATTATTCTGAATTATAGGTTTTTTTTGAGGTAGGTTGCTTTGAATTTTTTGTTTGCTAGTTTTATCTATTGGCTTAAAAATAGATGGTTTTTTTTTAGGGTATAAAAATTGTGTTTCTGAGTGACCGTATCCTATTAACAAAAAAAATGTTAATATTGCTAGACTTATTAATTTATTGATCATAAGTTAAGAATTAATTATCTTATATTATTATATGCTTAAAGGATCAATTGTAGCTTTAATCACACCATTCAATGGTGAGCATCTTAGCGAAGGCGAGTATATCAAATTAATTAACTATCATTTAGAAAATGGTACTGATGGAGTAGTCCCAGGTGGTACCACAGGTGAGTCTCCGACATTATCTCATGATGAACATAAAAAAATTATCGAAATAGCAGTTAAAGAATGTAAAGGAAAAATTCCAGTTGTAGCAGGTACCGGTTCTAACTCTACAGATGAAGCGATTGAATTATCAAAATTTGCAGAAAAAGCAGGATCCAACGCATTATTAGTTGTTACGCCCTATTACAATAAACCAACGCAAGAAGGTTTGTACCAACATTACAAGAAAATTAATGATAATGTTGGAGTCCCAATTATTATTTATAACATTCCTTCGAGATCAGTAATTAATATGGAAGTTGATACTATGGCTAAACTTTATGAATTAAAAAACATCAAAGGAGTTAAGGATGCAACAGGAGATCTTAATAGAGTTGATCAACAGTTAAAAGCTATGGGAAAAGAATTTATTCAGTTAACTGGGAATGATGATAATGCTTTAGAATTTAATAAACGTGGTGGTGTTGGTGCTATAGGAGTTACTGCCAATGTTGCAGCTAAACTCGCTTCTGACTTTCAAAAAGCATGTGTGAATGACCAAAAGAAAGCTGTTGAGTTAGATAAACTTCTTCAACCTCTTCACAATTCATTATTTATTGAAAGTAACCCATCTCCTGTAAAATATGCTGCATCATTACTTGGAATGTGTAAGCCAACTGTTAGATTACCATTAGTTGAAATTAGAGAAGAAACCAAAAAAAAAGTCTCAGAGGCACTTAAAGTAGCTAAGTTACTTTAATGAAACAAAAACTAGTACCTGGTCAGAAAATTATCTGTCTTAATAGAAAAGCAAGTTTTAATTATTTTTTTTTAGAACTTTTGGAAGCTGGTATAGTTTTGAAGGGATCAGAAGTTAAATCTTTAAGAGACGGCAAGGGCAGTATAGCAGACTCTTACGCTGTAGATAATAATGGTGAAATGTTTTTGGTAAATTCACATATACCCCTATATCGTCAATCATCTTACAATAATCATGACCCAAAAGGAGATAGAAAGCTTTTATTTAAAAAAAAAGAAATTAATAAACTTATTGGACGAATTAACCAAGATGGATTAACGCTCATTCCCACTAAATTATATTTTTCTAAGGGAAAAGTTAAAGTAGAAATTGCAGTCGCTAAGGGAAAAAAACTTTATGATAAAAGACAAGTTAAAAAAACAAGAGACTGGAATAGAGAAAAAGCAAGATTATTAAGTAAAAATAATAAATGATACATTTAAATATTGGATCAAACCTTAGCTCAAAATTTGGGAGTAGGTTCGATAATATTACAATAGCAATTAATTTATTATTATCTTCACAAGTAAAAATAAAAAAAATTTCTAATTATTATGAAACTCCATCATATCCAAACAAAAGATTTCCAAATTATCTAAATGTAGGTGTTTTATGTTCATTTAATGAAAATCCTGAAATTTTATTTAAATTAATTAAATCAATAGAAAAAAAAATAGGACGTTTTAAGGGTAAAAAGAATGATCCACGTGTATGTGATATCGATATAATAGATTACAATTCAGACGTAGTAAAAAAAGATTTTATTACCATACCTCATTCGAGATGCCATAAAAGAAATTTTGTTTTATATCCAATTAAAGAAATTGATCCTAATTGGAACCATCCTATTTTGAGGCAAAATGTAAATAATTTGATAAAAAAATTAGATTTTAAATCAAGGATTGAGATTACAAGATTGAGTAAAAATGTTAATATAAGCTTATGATTAATAATAATGAGTTAATTGATCAAATTAAAACTTATAATAAATTTTTAAACATAGAAACTGTAAATAAGGCTTATAATTTTGCTTTAGAAGCTCATCAAAATCAAAAAAGAGAAGAAGGAGTACCTTACATATTTCATCCTGTTGCAGTAGCAAAAATTTTAACTGAATTAAAACTTGATAGCGCAACAATAACAACAGGTTTGCTCCATGATACTATTGAAGATACTAAAGTAACCTATGATAGCGTAAAAGAAGAATTCGGAGAAGAAGTTGCCAATCTTGTTGATGGAGTAACAAAAATCTCTGCTTTAGAAAATAGAGCATCAAGTGACTCAAAGGCTGAAAATTTTAGAAAATTAATTTTAGCTACATCAAAAGATATACGTGTTCTCTTAGTTAAATTAGCAGACAGATTACACAATATGAGAACTATTCAATTTGTAAAAGATAAAGATAAAATTATCAGAAAAGCAAAAGAAACAATGGAAATTTATGCTCCTCTTGCTGACAGAATGGGAATGAACAGAATTAGGGACGAATTAGAAGACTTATCTTTTTCTGTACTTAATAAACCAGCTAGAGATTTAATTAATGAAAGATTAAAATTTATAAAAAATAATCGTGATGACACATTTAAATCAATTTCTATAGAACTCATTGATTTATTAAAAAAAAATGGAATTGATGCTACAATAGCTGGAAGAGAGAAAACACCTTTTTCAATATGGAGAAAAATTCAAAACAAAAAAATTTCGCTAGAACAATTAACAGATATAATAGGATTTAGAATTATAGTTAAAAACGTCGAAGAGTGTTATAAAACACTAGGAATTTTTCACAGTGAGTTCTCTACGATACCAGGTAAATTTAAAGACTATATATCTACACCAAAAATTAATAATTATAAATCCATTCACACATCAGTAATAGGACCAAAAAAAAATAGAATTGAAATTCAAATAAGAACTTTTGAAATGCATGAATTTGCTGAAAGAGGCATAGCATCTCATTGGAAATACAAATCCTCAGAAAAATTCTCAGATCTTTCATGGAAAGAATACGATTGGTTAAGAGATTTAGTTGAGATTATTGAAACTGGAAATAGCCCCGAGCATTATTATGAATTTACAAAATTACAAATGTTTCAAGAAAATGTTTTCTGTTTTACTCCTAAAGGTTCAGTAATTAAACTTCCAAAATTAGCTACGCCAATAGACTTTGCATATGCTGTTCACACAAAAATTGGTAATAGTGCAATTGGATCTCATGTTAACGGCAGGGAAGTTACATTGCAGACAATTCTTAAAAACGGAGATATGGTAAAAATTCAAACTTCTAAAAATGCCTCCCCATCATTACACTGGTTAAGTTCCGCTAAAACTGGAAAAGCTAGAGCTGCAATTAGAAGATATTGGCAGGATAAATCAACTGAAATAGATAGAAAAAATGAAAAAAATTATTCAAGCACAATTGAGGTAGATCTTCCTCATAAACCAGGCGCATTAGGAGATATTTGTTCTTTAATTGGTTTGAATAAAGGAAATATAATAAATGTTGATATTTTAAAGCGAAATAAAGAATACCTTAAATTTTCTTTTGATTTACAAATTAAAGATTTGAAAAACTTTACTAACTTGATAAGTCAAATTAAACAAAACAATTTAAATTTTAAAATAATAAGACACAAACAAAAGAAAAATGCTTTCATTAGAAGAATCTTTGAAAATTTTAAAAAAAACTAACGCTTTAATCGAGGGTCATTTCATACTTTCTTCAGGTTTGCATAGCTCAAAGTATGTTCAGTGCGCACAGTTAATGAGCATCCCTAATGAGGCTGTTAAAATATGTCAATCTTTAGCAAGCAAAATAAAGAATGAATTTACTGATTTTGACATAATTTTATCTCCTGCAATGGGAGGAATAATCGTAGGATATGAGTTAGGTAAATTACTAAACAAAAGAACAATTTTTTCTGAAAGAGTTGATGGTGAGTTTAAATTAAGAAGGGATTTTAAAATTGAGAAAGGTAATAAAGTTTTAATAGTTGAAGATGTCATAACAACAGGAAAATCTAGTTTAGAGTGTTCAAAACTAGTTAGCTCTAATAGTGCTGAAATAATTGGATATGCTTGCATAATTGATAGATCTAATGGTCAGTCTATTATTAAGGATAAAATTGTCTCTCAAATACAACTAAATATACCTACTTACAAAAAAGAAAATTTACCTAAAGAATTGCAGTCAATAAATCCTGTTAAACCTGGAAGTAGAAGTCTTTAATGAAAAGAATTAGGTTGGGTGTAAATATTGATCATGTAGCTACTGTTAGAAATGCGAGAGGTGAGAATTATCCAAGTCCTTTAAGAGCTGCTTTATTAGCTCAAAAAAATGGAGCAGACTCAGTTACAATTCATTTAAGAGAAGATAGAAGACATATAAATGAAAGTGATCTAAAAAAAATTAAAAATAAAATCAAAATACCATTAAACTTGGAAATAGCTGCAACTAAGGAAATGTTAAGAATAGCATCTAAAAGTAAACCACCTTTTATTTGTATAGTACCTGAAAAAAGAAAAGAAATAACTACTGAGGGTGGCTTAAATCTGAGTCATAATAAACCTTTTTTAAAAAAATTGATCCATAATCTTAAAAAAAGAAAAATTAGAATTAGCTTATTTATTGAACCAAACCTAAAAGATATAAATGAAGCAAAAAATTTAAATGCAGATTGTATTGAAATACATACTGGAAAAATTTGCAATCTAATTAATATGAATAAAAATTTTACTAATGAATTAAAAAGAATAAAAAAAGCAGTAAAAGAAGGAAATAAATTAGGTCTCGAAGTGCATGCGGGACATGGCTTAACATTTAAATCAGCACAAATACTAACAAAAGTTAAAGGTATAGAAGAATTCAATATTGGTCATTTTTTAATAGGAGAGTCAATTTTTGAGGGTATGAGTTCAGTAATTAAAACTTTTAAAAAAATTCTAAAATCATGAAAATTTTTGGAATAGGAACCGATATCGTAAGTGTAGTTAGAATAAAAAAATCAATTAAAAATAAAAGATTTGTAAGCAGAGTTTATAATGTTAAGGAAATTTCTAAATGTAAAAAACTTATCAAGTCCGAGCACTGTTTTGCGAAGAGATTTGCCGCAAAAGAAGCTTTTTCGAAAGCTCTAGGTACTGGTATATCTAAAGGAATTAACTTAAATGAAATAATAGTTAAGAATAATATTTCAGGTAAACCTTATTTCAATTTTGAAGGAAATACAAAAAAACTATTAAAAAAAAAATTTAAAAATAAAGAAATTAAAACATCATTGTCTCTCTCAGATGAAAATAAATACGCTGTAGCATTTGTAACTATAAGTTTATGAAAAAAAATAAAATTTTTTTAGTAATTTACGATAATGTAAAAACCTTACTAGGAGCACTATTTATCGCTATTTTAATTAGATCTTTGTTATTTCAACCATTTTACATACCCTCATCTTCTATGGAGCCAACTTTGCTAGTTGGAGACAGAATATTTGTTTCAAAATACACATATGGTTATAGCAAACATTCTTTTCCTTTTAGCCCCAATATTTCAAATGATCGTTTTTTTTCAAAACAGCCTGAAAGGGGTGATTTAGTAGTCTTTAAAACTCCGGCTGATAATAGGACAGATTTTATAAAAAGATTAATTGGTCTACCAGATGACACGATCCAATTTATTGAAGGGGATCTATATATAAATGAAAAAAAAATTAAAAGGGAACCAACAATAATTAATGAAAAGATTAGATGTGGAAATTTTTTATTAGAAACTAATAATTTTATTGAGACCTTACCTAATGGCGTAACACATTTTGTTTCGTATAAAAAAAGAGGTAGTTTACAAAATACAAAAAAATTTAAAGTCCCAAAAGGTCACTTTTTTTTATTAGGTGACAATCGAGATTGTTCAAGAGATAGCAGATATTTAAATAGTGTAGGATATGTTAAAGAATTAAATTTAGTCGGTGAGGCAAAATTAATTTTTTTCTCTAATGATACTAACATAAGTAGTTTATTAAAATTTTGGAATCTAGGTGACTCATTTAGATTTAGCAGGTTATTTAATAAGTTATAATGAAAAATAAAATTAAAGATTTTGAAAAAATAATTAATTATAACTTTAAGAAGACAGAATTGTTACAGCAGGCATTAACGCACAAAAGCTTTAACAATATTGATAATAATGAAAAGTTAGAATTTTTAGGTGACAGAGTATTGGGACTAGTAATTTCTCAAACTTTATTAACAAAATACCCAGCCGAAAAAGAAGGCATAATAGATAAAAAATATGCCAATTTAGTTAATAAAAAAACATGCAGCCTAATAGCAAAAAAATTGAGTTTGAGAAAATTTATTTTTTTAGGCTCTTCACATAAAAAATTAGACAGGTCATCGGATAAAATTAGCAGTGATTGTTTAGAAGCCCTTATAGGAGCAATTTACATAGACAATGGATTTAAATCTGCTGAAAAGTTTATTTTAAAGTTCTGGGAAGAGCACATTTTAAATTCAGCAATAACACTTATAGACTCAAAGACTAAGCTGCAAGAATATAGTTTAAAAAAATTTAAAGAACTTCCAAAATATATTTTTTCTAAGAAAACGGGACCACAACATAAACCATTATTCATGACAGAAGTGCAGATTCCTAATTCAAAAAAAATTACAGGCATCGGAACATCAAAAAAAAATGCTCAGCAAAATGCTGCATCTAAACTTCTGAAAATTTTAAAAATATGATTTGGGAAGATGAATGCTATTTGCTATCTAAAAGAAAGTTCAGAGAGAATGCAAATATCATTAATATTTTTACTAAAGAAAAAGGAAAAGTAGATGGCATAGTTTATGGAGGAACCTCTCGAAAAATAAGAAATTATTTACAAATATCTAATAAACTATTTGTTTCGCATTCTTCTAAAAGTGAAAATAAAATTGGATACTTTAAAACAGAATTAATTAAACCTATTTCACCTTTATATTTTAACGACAAAGAGAGAACTTCAGCGTTAATTTCAATATGTTCTTTGTTGAACACTTTATTACCTGAGTCTCAACAAAATAAGAAAATTTATAACTCTTTTGAAAAGTTAATTAATTCTATTAATTTAGAAAATTGGATTTTTATTTATATTTTTTTTGAATTAAATTTAATTAAAGATTTAGGTTATGATACCAACTTAGGACAATATTCCCCAAACGAAAGTAAGAGTAATGATATATCAAAAATTAAAATTGACAGTTATATTTATGAGGTTCCAAATTTTTTAATATTTAAAAAAATTCCAGTAGAGTTTAACAACAATTTAATTCGAAAATCACTTTATTTTACACGTAATGTTTTACAAAATAAATTTTTTATCCCAAACAATCTTTTATTTCCAAAATCTAGAGTTGTTTTAGAGAATTATTTCAACTAATTATAAATTTTTTGCTATTTCTAATGCAAAATATGTAACTATAGCTGAAGCACCAGCTCTTTTAAAACACATTAGACTTTCTAATATTGCTTCTTTATTTATAAGATTATTTTTAATTCCATTTTTTATTAGGCTATACTCTCCAGAAACTTGATAGGCTAAAACAGGAATTTTGAAATTTTCTTTAATTGATTTAATAACATCTAAGTATGGCATTCCTGGTTTTACCATCACCATATCCGCACCTTCTTTAATATCTAAGGCTACTTCTCTGTAAGCCTCATTACCATTTGCAAAATCCATTTGATAATTTTTTTTATCGCTTTTTAATGTTTTTTTTGAACCAACAGCATCTCTAAAAGGTCCATAAAAATTTGATGCATACTTAACAGCATATGAAAGAAGCTGAACATCATGATATTTATTTTTATCTAAATGCTTTCTTATTTTACCTATCCTGCCATCCATCATGTCTGATGGCGCAATAACATCACAACCCATTTGTGCCTGTAGTAAAGCTTGTTTCTTTAAAATGTTAACTGTCTCATCATTTAAAACATAGTTTTTTTTTAAAACTCCATCATGACCATGTGATGTATAAGGGTCTAAAGCAACATCACACATTATTCCAATATCATTCTTAAATCTTTTTTTTATAAATTTTATTGCTTTGCATACTAAATTATTTTCATTTAAAGCTTCATTTCCAAAAGGATCTTTTTTATTACTAGGTGTTGATGGAAATAAAGCAATCATTGGAATTTTGTTTTTTATGACTGTACTCACAATGCTTCCTAAATTATCAATGGAATACTGATAAACATTAGGCATAGATTTTATTGGTTTTTTTTTATTTTTTCCTTCAATAACAAATAATGGATATATCAAATCGCTAGAGGCTAGGTTGTTCTCTTGTACTAATTTTCTAGACCAATTAAATTTTCTAAGTCTTCTAAGTCTCAAATTTGGGAATTTTCCAGTTATCATGTTAAAAAATATAATGCGACAAATGTTATATTCAAATATATAGTACAAATCGTTAAATAACAACTTACGTAAATAAACTAATAATTAAAAAATAAAAAATTTTGAGCTTCTTATTTAAAAAAGTTTGTATCGCTTCTGATCATGCTGGTTTCGATCTTAAAGAAAAAATCAAAGACTTTCTTATTGATAAATATGTTTCTATAATCGACCTAGGTCCTTTTGAAAACAAATCGGTTGATTATCCTGATTATGCCAAAAAACTTGCTAATCGTATAAAAGCAAAAAAAAGTGATGTAGGTATACTTGTATGTGGTTCTGGCACAGGTATGGCTATAAGTGCCAATAAAATCAAAAATATAAGGGCTGCTGTGTGCTATAATCAAAAATCGACTAGATTGTCTAGGCAGCACAATAATGCTAATATAATCGCATTAGGTGCCAGATTAACAAAAAAAAGTTTATCGTTAAAATTAGTAGAGTTATTTTTAAAAACTAAATTTGAAGGCGGAAGGCACTTAAAAAGAGTAAAAAAAATATAATGTCAGTTGTTAAATTAGATAAATATTTGAATAGTTTTTTTAAATTAAAACTTCAAGATGCAGATAAAGAAATTTACAACTCAATTAGAGACGAGTTCACAAGGCAACAAAATCATATTGAGTTAATTGCATCAGAAAATATTGTATCTAGAGCTGTACTTGAAGCACAAGGTTCAGTCCTAACAAATAAATATGCAGAAGGTTATCCTTCAAAGAGATATTATGGTGGCTGTGAGCATGTCGATGTTTCAGAAAATTTAGCTATTGAGCGTGCAAAAAAATTATTTGATTGCAAGTTCGCAAATGTGCAACCACATTCCGGCGCTCAAGCTAATGGTGCAGTTTATTTAGCTCTTTTAAAACCAGGAGATACAACATTAGCTATGAGTTTAAATTCTGGTGGACACTTAACTCATGGAGCAAAACCTGCTCAATCTGGTAAGTGGTTCAATGCACTTCATTACGAAGTCGATAAGGAAACTGGGTTAATTGATTATGATGCTGTAGAAAAGCTTGCTGTAGAAAATAAACCGAAATTAATTATTGCAGGTGGAAGCGCATATTCAAGAATAATTGATTTTAAAAAATTTAGAGAGATTTGTGATAAGGTTGGCGCTTATCTTCTAGTTGATATGGCACATTTATCTGGACTAGTAGCTGGAGGAGCTTATCCTAATCCTACAAAGTATGCTGATGTTGTAACTTCTACAACGCATAAAGTTTTAAGAGGGCCAAGAGGTGGAATTATTTTAACAAATAATGAGGATTTAGCTAAAAAGTTTAACAGTGCAATTTTTCCAGGGTTACAAGGTGGACCATTAATGCACGTGATTGCAGCCAAAGCAGTTTGTTTTAAAGAAGCTTTGTCTGAAGATTTTAAAATTTATACTAAGAATGTAATTAATAATGCAAAAGTTTTATCAAAAAGTTTATCTGAGAAAGGTTTTAAAATTTTTTCTGGTGGTACAGACACACATTTAATGCTTCTTGATTTAAGATCATTTAATGTAACTGGAAAGGATGCTCAAGCTTCGTTAGGAAGGGCAAACATAACATGCAATAAAAATGGAATTCCATTTGACACAGAAAGCCCATTCATTACTTCTGGAATTAGGTTGGGCACACCAGCTTGCACTACAAGAGGATTTAAAGAAGATGAATTTAAATTAATTGCTGATCTAATACATAAAGTAATTAAAGGTTTAAGTGAGAACAAATCAGATAATTCAAAAATAGAGGGCGAGGTGAAAAAAGAAATTATTGATCTCTGTTCCTCTTTTCCAATATATGGAAATTAAATAAATTTATGCTTTGTCCTTTTTGCAGAGAAAAAGATACATCAGTGGTTGACTCTAGACCGACCGAAGATGGCACTGCCATTAGAAGAAGAAGGCTTTGTGGTTGCGATAGAAAAGAGAGATTTACGACTTTTGAAAGAGTTCAATTTCAAGAGTTAACAGTAATTAAAGGTAATGGCAAAAGAGAACCATTTGATAGAGATAAAATTTCAAAATCAATTAGAATAGCTACTAGAAAAAGACCAATCGACAGCGAGACAATAGAAAAATTTATTTCTAAAATTGTTAGAAATCTCGAGGGTTTAGGTGAAAGCGAAATACCTACGCCTACTATAGGTAAATTTATTATGGAAGGATTGTCTTCACTAGACAAAGTTGCTTATGTTCGCTTTGCCTCTGTTTACAAAAATTTTAAAGAAGCAAAAGATTTTGAACAGTTTGTAGGCAATTTAGATGACAAAAAATCATAATTACTATTTAGATCTAGCATATCAACTTGCAGAACAAAATTTAGGAAAAACAGGTTTAAATCCCTCAGTTGGTGCAATAGTTGTAAAAGATGATAGCGTTATTTCTTCAGGTATAACTTCGTTTAGAGGGAGGCCACATGCTGAATTTAATGCACTATCTAAATTGAAAAATTGTGCTGGTGCAAGTTTATATACATCCTTAGAACCTTGCGTTCATTTCGGTAAAACTCCACCATGCACAAAAATTATTTCAAAAAAAAGAATTAAAAAAGTTTATTTCGGTTCTTATGACCCAGACATTAGATCATTTAAAAAAGCAAAATCTTTTCTTACTAAAAAAGGCATTGATGTAAAAAAAATAAAATCAAAAAACTATAAGAATTTTTATAAAAGTTATTTTATTAACAAGAAATTAAATATTCCATATGTCTCTGCAAAAATTGCTTTATCAAATGATTTTTTATCAATAAACCAAAAAAAGAAATGGATAACAAATGAAAGCTCTAGAAAAATCGTTCATTTATTAAGGTCTAGATATGACTGTATATTATCTACTTCCAAAACTGTTAATTTAGACAATTCATTACTTAATTGTAGAATTGATGGATTAGATAAATTTAAACCTGATTTATTTATAATAGATTTAAACTTAAAATTAAAAAAAAACTTATTATTGAATAAAATAATTAATAAAAGAAAAACCTATATAGTTACTAATAAATTAAATTTAAAGAGAGTGAATGTTTATAAGAAAAAAGGTTTTAAATTTGTTTTTATAAACTCTTTAAAAGATAAAAAAGATTTTACTTCACTTTATAAAAAAATTTACAAACTTGGATATGCACGTGTTCTTTTAGAGACTGGACTTATTTTTCTGAACACTGTTATCAAAAATAAACTAATCAATAATTTATATTTGTTTAAAAGTAATCATAATTTAAGAAAAACAGGGAAAAACAATATCTCATCAAATTTTATAAAAAAAATTAGATTTACTCCAATATCAATTGATTTAAATGATGATAAACTTTTTGTTAAAGAATTTTAGAAATGTTTAATGGAATAATATATAATACTGGGAAAGTAATAAGTTTAAATAAAACAAAAAATAGCTTATTCATTGGAATACTTTCAAACATTACATTTAAAAAAAAAGATCTTGGTTCGTCAATTAGTTGTAACGGAGTATGTCTTACATTAGTAAAAATAGATAAGAAAAAAATCTATTTTTATTTATCTAATGAAACATTAAAAAGATCCAATTTTAAATTAGTAAAAATAAATCAAATTATTAATTTAGAAAAATCACTATCCTATGGGAAAATAATTTCTGGTCACTATACGCAGGGGCATGTTGATACCGTTGCCAAGGTTAATCAAATATCCGTGATAGATAAAACTTGGTTAATTAGATTAAAAATTTTTGATAAAAAGTTTAATAAATATTTAATAGAAAAAGGATCAATCTCTATAAATGGAGTGTCTTTAACAATTTCTAATACAAAAAAAAACTATTTTAATATTAATGTTATACCTCACACATTGAAGTTAACTAACCTTAAAGATTTAAAAAAAAATGATTTAGTTAATGTGGAATTAGATATATTCGGTAAATACATATATAAATATTGTAGTTAAATGTCGGATAAAAGATTTTCAAATATTTCATCGATTATACAAGACGCTAAAAAAGGCAAAATGTTTATTTTAGTTGATGATAAAGATAGGGAAAATGAAGGAGATTTAATAATACCTGCTTCTAAATGTAATGCAAAAAATATAAATTTTATGGCTAAACATGGCAGAGGCTTAATTTGTTTAGCTTTAACAAAAAAACAAATTGATATTTTAAAATTACCTTTAATGTCTCCTGTAAATAAATCTAGAATGCAAACTGCGTTTACAGTTTCAATAGAAGCAAAAAAAGGTATTACTACTGGCATATCAGCTCAAGATAGAGCCAAAACAATCAAAACAGCAATTAATCCTAAAACAAAAAAAAA
>ATTF01000017.1 GCA_000419545.1 Candidatus Pelagibacter ubique HIMB058 | reverse complement strand
AGCTACATAAATTATATTATCTTCTACAATATAATTTATTTTTTTTTCAATTTTTTTAAATTTTTTTTTGTAAAAATTAAATTTAAAAATCTCTCTATTTTCTTGAACAGAGTAAACGATAATATCTCCTTTGTTATTATTAATAATCAAGTTTCCTTCTTCATATAATTTATTTCTACTGACTAATTTTCTTGAGAGTTTTTTACTTTTTAAAATAACATTATTTGTGTTATCAAATTTAAAATTTTGAAAATTATTGTTGTGGCTAAAATAAATATCGTTCCAACTAGAGTTAATAATTGGCTCAGGAAGATCAATTTTTAAACCCTTAGGTATAATGGTCTTGTCAAATTCTTCCCCTTTTATTGATATCTTTTTAAATTCTGAGAAAACATCATTTTCAATTTTACTTTCAATATTTTCATTTTCCCAGATACCTGATTTTTTATCAAAAGAACAATTTATTAAAAATAAAAAAATTATTACATAAATTAATTTCATTTTTAATTATTTTTTAATTCTTGAGCTAAAGGTTTTAGTGAAGAATTTTTTTCAATTAAATTACTTAATATTTCATTTCCAGCTTTTTGATCATTAATTTTTATAAGAAATAAAGCCTTTTTAAATATTATAAGATCTTTTGTATTTTGTGAAAAGTTTAATTTTTCTAGTAAATTAAAATATGAAAGTATTTTATTGTTATCAGATTCTAAATTCTTTTCTAAAATTGTATTTAAAGCTAATAAAGAATAAATTTTATTTTTACTTAAAATAACTTCCTCCAAATTATTTTTGGCTTCAAATTTTTTATCTTCTAATAAAAATATAGTTGCTTTAAAATATTTTTCAGAGATAAGGACATTGTTTTTTTTTTTATTTTCGTTTAGTAAAAAAGATGAAAATACTAAAATTACTAATATCGAAATAAAAATAAGAATTTTAATTTTATTTTTTTTAAAAATGGAGTTAATTTTTTCTTGAATATTATTTATTTTATCTGAGTTTTGTTCCATTCAAATGATGTTTCTTTTTGGGAAAATTATGTAATATCACATCTCTAGTATATTTTTTTACAGCTTTTTCAATAATTCTATTTAAATCAGAGTATTTTTTTACAAATTTCGGATAAAAACCGCTCAATCCCAACATATCATCGGTAACTAATATTTGACCGTCACAAAATAGAGAGGCTCCAATACCAATTGTAGGTATTTTAATGTTTTTAGTAATTAATTTAGCTGCATCCGGTGTAACGCATTCTAAAACGATAGAAAAAGCCCCCGCTTTTTCAATAAGTTTTGCTTCACGAAGAAGATTGTCTGACTCCTTTTTGTTTACTCCCTCTAATTTGAATTTCTTTTTAAACTGAGGTGTATAACCAATGTGTCCCATTACAGGTATTTTTTTTTTTACTAAAATTTTAATTATATTGAAATTCACTTTGTTGCTTTCTAATTTAATTGCGTCACATTTAGTTTTTTTCATTATTAAGCTAGCATTTTTTAAAGCTTTTTTTGGGTTGCTATAAGTCCCTTTCGGCATATCAACAACCAATAATGATTTTTTTATACTTTTTTGCACACTGAGAGTATGTTGAATTATATTATCTAAGGTAATTTTATGAGTATTATTATGTCCATAAAGAACATTGGCCATAGAGTCACCTACTAAAATAATATCACAAAATTTATCTAAAATTTTTGCAATACTTTCAGAGTATGCAGTCAAACTTACAATTTTTGTTTTATCTTTTTTTGAAAGAATTTTTTTTATTTTTAAATTCATTACTCTAATTCTATCGTACTTGGTGGCTTAGATGTTATATCATAAACAACTCTATTGATGCCTTTAACATTATTCACAATTTTATTAGATATTCTATCTAAAAAATTCTTTGGAAGATTATAATAATCAGCTGTCATGCCATCACTTGATGTAACAGCTCTGAGTAAACAAATATTTTCATATGTCCTAGAGTCTCCCATAACTCCGACAGTTTTAATTGGAAGTAATGCTGCGTACGCCTGCCAAATTTTATCATAAAGGTTATTTTTAATTAATTCTTCAATATAAATATGATCGGCCTCTTGAAGAATTTTTATTTTTTCTAAGGTAATATCTCCCACAATTCTTATACCTAGTCCAGGTCCAGGAAAAGGGTGTTTATAATTTATTTCATTTACCAAATTTAATGATTTACCTAAAATTCTTACTTCATCTTTAAAAAATTCTTTCAGTGGTTCGATAAGTTTTAATTTCATCAATTTTGGAAGACCGCCTACATTATGATGAGATTTAATTTTGGATGTTTTGCTTCCTGTGGAAGATCTACTTTCAATAATGTCTGGATAAAGTGTGCCCTGTGCTAAATATTTTATATTATTGTATTTTTTTGCTTCTTCTTCGAAAACCTTGATAAATAAATTTCCAATAATTTTTCTCTTTTTTTCTGGGTTTGTGACACCTTTTAATTTTTTAATAAATAGTTTTGATGCATTAATTAGTTTTACATTCAACTTATACTTTTTTTTAAAAATATTAAAAGAGCTTTTAAATTCATTCTTTCTCATTAGTCCTGTATCAACCATTATACAAATCAGATTTTTTTTTATTGCTTTATTTATTAATAAGGCAGCCACGCTACTATCTACACCACCAGACAATGCACAAATAACTTTATCTTTTTTTACTTCTTGTCTTATCTCGTTAATAAGTCTTATTTTTTGTGAACTTATATTCCAATTTTTTTTAATTTTACAAATTAAAAAAATAAAATTTTTAAATATTTGTTTACCATTTTCTGTGTGTGTTACTTCGGGATGGAATTGTACTCCATAAATTTTTTTTTTAGTGTTTTCTATTATTGTAAGTTTGGAGTTTTTAGTTGAGGCAATAATCTTAAAAGATTTTGGTAATTTCACAACTGCATCTTCATGACTCATCCAAACTGTTGTTTTTTTTTTTAAAAAATTTCTTGTTAGCTGTGAAGGGTTTTTTTTTGTTAAATAGGCTCTACCGAACTCTCTTGTGCCTCTTGAGGGCTTTATTTTACCTCCAAATAACTTAGCTATAAGTTGCAACCCATAGCAAATACCTAAAATTGGTATATTTTTTTCAAATATTTTTTTTGATACTGTTTGGAAATTCTTTGAAGTTACAGATGATGGGCCTCCTGAAAAGATTATTCCTTTTATTAAATGAAAGTCTTTGATTTTTTGAAAATCTTTAGGAGTTACAATTTCTGAATAAACTCCAAGCTCTCTAATATTTCTTCCAATTAATTTTGTAACTTGGGAGCCATAATCAATAATTATTATTCTTTCTCTCTCTTTATGAAATTGCATTTATTTTTTAGATAAATTCTCAATTTCAATTTTTAATTCACTGTTTTTATTACAAAATTTACTACAAATTGAACTAAGTCTATTATTTAGCTCTTTGCTTTTTTTATAGTCAGATGAAGCAAGTTTAAGTTTAGCTAGGTTATATATAGCTTCCTCATTTTTTGGGTTTAGCAACATTACTGTATTTAAATTTTGTTCTTCTAAATCTTTTTTATCTAATTTATTAAAAATTTTTGATAAATATAAATATGATAACTCACTTTTTGGATTAAAAACAATTTCTTGCTCAAATTTAAATTGAGCTTCTTTGAATTTTTCTTTTTTATATAAATTTACCCCTTCACCAAAATAGTCAGGCTTGGCATTTAAAGAATTCATAAAAAGAAAAAAAATTAATGTAAATTTTAAAATTATTATTTTCATAATTTATAATTTATAGATTTTTGAGTTACTTCCACACTATGTACCATACTTTCATAAAAACCTGCTTTAGTAATTTTAACAAATTTTGCTTTTTTGTTAATCTCTTTTAAAGATTTAGCTCCAATGTAACCCATAGATGATCTTAATCCTCCTTGTAGTTGATAAATTATTTTAGATACCTTTCCTTTGTATTCTACTCTTCCCTCAACACCCTCTGGCACAAATTTAGATTTATCTTTAAAATTACTTTGGAAGTACCTATTTGCTGATCCAGCAGACATAGCACCTATTGATCCCATTCCTCTGTATTGCTTAAATATTTTTCCCCCACTTTTAAACTTTTTACCTGGACTTTCATCTGTCCCGGCAAATATAGATCCCATCATTATTGCATCTGCTCCTGCTGCCAAAGCTTTAGCAATATCACCAGAGAATTTTATTCCTCCGTCAGAGATTATTTTAATATTTTTTTTATTTAAGGCTTTTTTCACATCCAAAATTGCTGAAATTTGTGGCACTCCAATACCAGCTACCATTCTTGTAGTACAAATAGATCCTGGGCCAATCCCGACCTTTATTATATCAGCACCTGAATTATATAATTTTTTTGCAGCTTCTCCTGTTGCAATATTTCCCACACAGAACGGGATATTGGTTTTAATCTTTTTTAATTTTGACAAAGTTTTTAAAACTTTTTCACTGTGGCCGTGAGCTGTATCAATCACGATTAAATCAACTCCACTATCTATTAATGATTTGGCTCTTTCGAAATCTTCTTTACTTGTACCTACTGCTGCTCCAACTAATAATTTTTTATTTTTGACTTTTTTTACTTCTATTGACTGTTGTTGTATATTTAGATTTCGATGTATTACTCCTATCCCGCCTTCTTGAGCCATGGCTATGGCCATATTGCTTTCAGTGACAGTGTCCATTGCAGAAGAAAAAAATGGTACTTTAAGTTTTATATTGTTTGTTAGTTTTAAGCTTATGTCAGTATTTGATGGAAGTATTGATGAAAAACGTGGAAGCATTAAAACATCATCAAAGGTTAAAGCTTCTTTTATTGATACCATATAAATTTATATACAATTATTTTGATTTATAAAGTTTTTAATGTATCGCAGTGTATATAAGTTTCTTTTGACTCACTTCTGCTAGAGTCAGGTTTAAAAAAATTAACCGATTTAAATATAGATTTTGCAAGATTCTTCACTTCAATAAAATCTTCGCCCATAAATACCTTTGAGACTAATACACCTTTAGGTTTAAGTATATCTTCCGATAGGTTAATAATTTCTGCAGATAATTGATTTGTTCTTATTGAGTCTAAAGATCTATTTCCTGTAGTGTCTGCTGCCATATCTGAGATTATTATGTCTAATTTTGATTGAAAGTAAGCAATTATCATGTCTTTGGTCTCATTTTGTAAAATATCAGCTTTTACAAACTTTACATTATTTATTGGCTCCATATCTTTAATATCAATAGATAATATCTTTCCATTAGTAATTATTTTACTGGCTACCTGAGACCAACCTCCTGGGCAAGACCCAAGATCTAGGAGATTAGAATTTTTTTTAATAAACCGATATTTTTTATTTAATTCAATTAATTTAAATGAAGCTCTAGATCTATAACCTAAAGTTTTCGATTTTTTAAAATAAGGATCTCTATGTTGTTTTATTTTCCAAGAATTACTTTTCTTGGTTCTTTTTGATTTTTTCATTATAAAATATCTTCATGGCTTTCTTCAGATATTTTTGAATTTTTTTTGTTTTGTTCTCTAAAAAGAAATACACTTATTGGTATTGATATTAAATAAATCAATCCAAAAGCTAAAAGAGTTTCTAAAGTATAAAATAATAAAGCAATAAAAATTAATCCAATTCCTAAAAGAAGGAAAACTGTAGTTTTGGGTGAAATTGATATCCTTTTTAAAGCTAAAGTGGGAACTTTACTTACAAGCATTACTGCGACTAAAACTGTAAAATAAGGTGCAACTTTTTTTACATCAAAACCTAAATTAAGATTAGTCAGCTCATATATTAATGGCATTAATATTAATAACCCGCCAGCAGGTGATGGTATTCCCTCAAAAAAATTATTCTTCCATTCTTCAGATGTTTCAATTTTAGTTAAATTAAATCTTGCTAATCTTAACACACAACAAACTGAGTAAGTAAGTGTAATTGCCCATCCAAGTTTGCCATAATTATTTAATTCCCAAAAATATAAAATAAACGCTGGTGCAATGCCGAAACTTACAAAGTCAGTTAGAGAGTCTAATTCTTTTCCAAATTCAGATGTTCCTTTAATTAATCTTGCAATTCTTCCGTCAAGAGCATCTAAAATTGCAGCAATCAAAATTAATGTTACTGCTAAGCTATAATTTCCATCAATAGAAAATTTAATTGAGCTTATACCTAAACAAACACCAGCTAGTGTTAAAATATTTGGTAATAAGTATCTTGTTTTTTTTGATGAAACTAATCTAAACTTTTTATTTTCTTCCATCACTCGCTAGCGATTAAGCTTTCCCCTGCAACAACGTTCTGACCTTGTTTAGCTAAAATATTTTTATTCTTAAAATATATATCTACCCTGCTCCCAAATCTAATCATTCCGATTCTTTCACCTTGTTTTAATTCTTGATCTTGTTCTACCTGACAGACTATTCTTCTAGCTATTAGTCCTGCAATCTGAACTATGATTATTTCTTCGCCGCTAGAAGTTTTTATTTTAAAATAATTTCTTTCATTTTCTTCACTTGCTTTATCTAACGAAGCATTTAAAAACTTACCTGGTTTATAATAAATTTCTTCTACCTTGCCAGAAATAGGAGTTCTATTTACATGACAATTAAATACATTCATAAATATACTAACTCTAGTGTATGTAGTATTTTCAAGTCTAAGCTCTACGGGACCTGAACGCTCTGATATATCAGTTATTAAGCCGTCAGCTGGGCTAACTAAAAACTTATCATCATTAATAGAATATCTTTCAGGGTCTCTAAAAAAATAATAAACCCAAACAGTTATCAAAATAAGAATGGATCCAAAAAAATTAGAGAAAAGCAAAACTACAAATGTTGCTAAAATTGAAATCGCTAGGAATTTATATCCTTCTTTATGTATCTTCGGAAAAATTGTGTTAAACATAATTATTTAATTTGCTAATTTTTTCTTAATATGTATAAAAACCGTTAATTATCAATTAATATTTTATGGCTAAGATTAAAGTAAAAAACCCAGTAGTTGAGCTAGATGGCGACGAAATGACTAGAATTATATGGTCATTTATCAAAGACAAGCTGATCAAACCATACCTTGATATAGATCTTAAATACTATGACCTTGGAATGGAAAGTAGGGACAAAACAGACGACCAAATAACTATTGATGCTGCTAACGCGATCAAAGAATATGGCGTTGGAGTAAAGTGTGCAACTATAACTCCAGATGAGGCAAGAGTTGAAGAATTTAAATTAAAAAAAATGTGGCGTTCCCCTAATGGAACTATAAGAAACATTTTGGGAGGAACTGTTTTTAGAGAACCGATTATTTGTAAAAATGTTCCAAAATTAGTTCCGGGCTGGACACAGCCTATTGTTATAGGAAGACATGCTTTCGGTGATCAATATAGAGCTACAGATTTTTTAATTCCAGGTGAGGGAAAAATGGAAGTTAAATGGACCTCTAAAGATGGAAAAAATAAAAAAGAATTTGAAGTATTTAATTTTACAGGACCTGGTACAGCTTTAGCCATGTATAATTTAGATGACTCGATTAAAAATTTTGCACGTGCATGTATGAATTATGGTTTAGAGAGAAAATGGCCAGTATATTTATCTACTAAAAACACAATCTTAAAGGCTTATGATGGAAGATTTAAAGACTTATTCCAAGATGTTTTCGATAAAGAATTTAAAGATAAATTTGATAATGCATCAATTACTTATGAGCATAGGTTGATTGATGACATGGTAGCATGCGCAATGAAATGGAATGGTGGATATGTTTGGGCTTGTAAAAATTATGATGGTGATGTCCAATCAGATACTGTTGCTCAAGGTTTTGGATCTTTAGGTTTGATGACAAGTGTATTAATGACCCCAGATGGAAAAACTGTAGAGTCAGAAGCTGCTCACGGAACAGTTACAAGACACTATAGAATGCATCAACAAGGAAAGGAAACTTCTACAAATCCAATAGCTTCAATTTTTGCTTGGACAAGAGGTTTGGCTCACAGAGGTAAACTGGATAGTAATGATGAACTCATTAAGTTTGCTTCATCTCTTGAAAAAGTCTGTATTGAAACTGTTGAGAGTGGGTCAATGACAAAAGACCTCGCTATCTTAATTGATAAATCAACAAAGTATCTAACTACTAATCAATTTTTAGAAGCTATTGATGGAAATTTAAAGAAAAAACTTAATTAAGTTTTTTTCTTACTGCTTCGAAAGCTTGTTCAATTTTACTTTGATCGACGCCGCCAGCTTGTGCAAAATCTTTTCTTCCACCTCCGCCTTTTCCTCCTAAAACCTCAGAGGAAACTTTTACAAGGTTTACGGCGTCATAC
Source organism: Candidatus Pelagibacter ubique HIMB058 (assembly GCA_000419545.1). GTDB lineage: Bacteria > Pseudomonadota > Alphaproteobacteria > Pelagibacterales > Pelagibacteraceae > Pelagilacustribacter > Pelagilacustribacter ubique_B. Next base: position 17,319 of record ATTF01000017.1, on the reverse strand, counting down.
TTTGAAGTTAATTTTTCAGTAACACCTACTGCAACCCCAACTTTACCCTCAAAACTAGAAATGCAGATTATTATACCATCTTTAATTTCTTTTTTTCCTTTATCAATAATATTTCTTAACTCTTTAGGGGGGAAATCTTTAAGAGTTTGTTCTCTGACAAAGATATTTCCAATCTTTTTTTCTTTAATTATATTTTTACTTTTATCTTTTTTAATATTTTCTATTTTGGTCTGAGCTAGCTGTTTTTTTAAATTTTTAAGATTTTCTGCTAAACTTAGATCGTCATTATAATTAGATTTTGAGTTTAATAATTGAAGCTCTTTTGTAATTAAAAATATTTCATCTTTAAGTGTTTGCTCTTTTAAAGATTTATTTTGTTTTTGGGAGTTTTCAAAAGCTTCCAACTGCTTATCTCTTAAAGCTTCTACTCTTCTTACACCAGATGATATTGAAGATTGACTTATAACTTTAAATCTACCTATGTCACTAATATTTTTAACATGTGTTCCTCCACATAGTTCTGTTGAAAAGAATCCATTGTTTTCATTACCCATAAAAACAACCCTTACTTCTTCACCATATTTTTCACCAAATAACGCCAATGCACCCATGTTTACAGCTTCTTTTGGTGTCATAATTCTTGTTTGAACCTCTCCTCCAGTTGCTACAATTTGATTAACTACTTTATTAATTTCTGTCATTTGTTTTTCTTCAATAGGTTTGTTGTGGCTAAAATCAAATCTTAATCTTTCTGGAGAAACTAAAGATCCTTTCTGAGTAACGTGTTTACCTAAAGTTCTTCTTAAAGACTCGTGCAATAAATGAGTTGCAGAATGGTAAGCTTTAGAGTTATTTCTTTTTTCTATATTAATTTCTAAGTTAACGTTATCTTTTACTTTTAATTTTCCTTTTATTACTTTTCCATAATGAATGAACAGATCACCCATTTTTTTCTGGGTGTCGTTAATTTTAATTTCGCAATCAGAGTTTTTCATAAATCCTTGGTCACCAACTTGTCCTCCTGATTCAGCATAAAAAGGTGTTTGGTTTGTTATTATTTGAACCTCATCACCTTCATTTGCCTCATTTACAAAATTACTATCCTTAAAAATTTTTAAAATTACACCTTCTGCTTTATCAAGTTCATAACCTAAAAATTCTGTTGCTTCTAACTCTTCTCTTATTTTAAACCATTTTCCTTCAACAGATTTATCTCCAGAACCTTTCCAATTTTTCCTCGCTAACTCAACACTCTCTCTCATTAAAGTTCCAAATCTTTCTCGATCAAACTTAAGAGATTTTGATTTTAAAATATCTTCTGTTAAATCAATTGGAAAACCATAGGTTTCATATAGTTTAAAGGCTACGTCTCCAGGGAGAACTTTATCAATTTTCTCAATTTCGCTATTTAAAATTTTTATTCCTCTTTCTAAAAGAGATGAAAATTTTTCTTCTTCATTTTTTAAAGTTTCAACAATTAAATCTCTTCCTCTAGTTAGTTCAGGATAGCTTCCTTTCATTTCATTCATCAGAACATCAAACAATCTATAAAAAATTGGATCCTTTCCTCCTAAAGTATTTGCATGTCTCATTCCTCTTCTCATTATTCTTCTTAAAACATAACCTCGTCCCTCGTTAGATGGAAGAATACCTTCAGCTATTAAAAAACTACTAGCTCTTAAGTGGTCTGCAATTACTCTATGACTTGCAATCGTTTTTTCATTAATAGAGGATTTTAATAAATCAGAGCAAGCGCTCATGATTTTTTTAAAATGATCAATTTTATAATTATCATGTGTGCCTTGAAGGACAGCGGTCATTCTCTCTAAGCCCATCCCAGTGTCCACTGAAGGCTTTGGAAGATTTATTCTTTTGTCTTTAGAAATTTGTTCGTATTGCATGAATACTAAATTCCAAATTTCTATAAATCTATCACCATCTTGATTAGGACTACCTGGTGGACCGCCTTCTAATTTATCTCCATGATCATAAAAAATTTCTGAACACGGGCCACACGGTCCTGTATCACCCATTGACCAAAAATTATCAGATGTTGAAATTCTTATAATTTTATTTTCACCTAATCCCGCAATTTTTTTCCATAAATTAAACGACTCATCATCTTCATGAAATACAGTTACTGACAGTTTTTCTTTTGGCAACCCAAAATCCTTTGTCAATAAATTCCAAGCATGATGTATAGCTTGTTCTTTGAAATAATCTCCGAAAGAAAAATTTCCAAGCATTTCAAAAAAGGTATGATGCCTTGGTGTATATCCAACATTTTCAAGGTCATTATGTTTTCCGCCAGCTCTTACACATTTTTGTGCAGTTGTTGCAGTTTTATAAGATCTCTTTTCTAAACCGGTAAAAACATTCTTGAACTGAACCATTCCTGAATTCGTAAACATCAACGTTGGATCATTACTTGGAACTAAATTACTAGACTCCACAATCTCATGATTGTTTTCCTTAAAATATTTTAGAAATATTTTACGTACGTCACTTAGTAATTTCTGGCTCATAGACCATAAATTACAGCATTTTTACTAGTTGTCTATTTTGTTTTTGATGTTTTTAGAGGAGAAAACGGGAGCTTTTAATGCTCCCGTTTTAATTCGATGGCAGAGGATTATTCTTCCTCTTTTTTATCGCTAATTTTTTCGTTTGATGATGGATTTCCCTCTAGCTCTTTGCTGATAGCAGTAGCTTGATCTCTTATCACTTTTTCTATTTCTGCTGCTACGTTAGGGTTTTTTTGTAAGTAAACTTTTGCGTTTTCCCTACCTTGTCCAATTTTTTCACCTTTGTATGCATACCAAGCACCTGATTTTTCTACTACTCCTGCTTTGGTACCTAGGTCAATTAGCTCACCAAGTTTACTGATACCTTTTCCATACATTAAATCAAATTCTACTACTTTAAATGGTGGAGCAACTTTGTTTTTAATTACTTTAACCCTTGTTGAGTTACCAATAATTTGATCTTTTTCTTTAATTGCACCTATTCTTCTAATATCCATTCTCACAGATGAATAAAATTTAAGAGCATTTCCTCCAGAAGTAGTTTCTGGATTGCCGAACATTACTCCTATTTTCATTCTAATTTGGTTAATGAATATTACCATTGTATTAGATTTAGAAACTGAACCAGTAATTTTTCGAAGTGCTTGACTCATCAATCTAGATTGTAATCCAACATGATGGTCGCCCATTTCACCTTCTAATTCAGCTTTTGGTGTTAATGCTGCTACTGAATCGACTACCAGTACAGAAATAGATCCTGACTTAATTAATGTATCAGTTATTTCTAGTGCTTGTTCCCCAGTGTCTGGCTGTGAAATTAAAAGTTCTTCAGTTTTAACGCCTAATTTCTTAGCATAAACAGGGTCCATGGCATGCTCTGCATCTACAAAAGCGCATATACCACCAGCTTTTTGAGCTTCTGCTACTACTTGTAAAGCTAATGTAGTTTTTCCTGATGACTCAGGGCCATATATCTCAATAATTCTACCTTTTGGTAAACCGCCTATTCCGAGCGCTAAATCTAAGCTTAATGATCCTGTAGAAATGGCTTCCACATCTAAGGCTTGTTGTTGCCCTAGTCTCATTACTGAACCTTTACCGAAATTCTGATCTATTTGGCTAATAGCTGCTTCTAGAGATTTACTTTTCTCCTTTAATTCCTTTTGTTTCTTATCGTCTGTTTTTACGATTTTTAAGTTATTTTTTGTCATTTTTTTTCCTTTTTTTATTGTTCGAATCGTACTTATAAATGTACACATTTTGTTCTTTTTATCAAGAAGTTAAAATATTCCCTTAAAATCAGCTATTTAATTGAATTTATAGATAGTGAACCAAGCTGCTTAGAGAGCTCAAATTGTGACACTATAAAGTCTCTTTCTGATCTAGCGAAAGCTATTCTAGCGTCTAAAAGCAAACTTCTAGACTGAATTAATTCAAGCGTGGTTCTAGTGTTACCAGAGTCGTACTCTAACGTAATACCTTCATTTGCTATTTCAGCGGCTTTTAATTGTGCTCTAGTGGCCTCAAGTACACTTTTAGAAGATTGATATTTTGACCAAGCATTAGAAATTTCAGTATTAATTCTATTTTTAGTATCTTGTAATATTAATTGGTATCTTTGTTTATTATATGAGGATTTCTTTATAGAAGAGATATTTTCACCTCCTTTAATGATAGGCCATGTAATGGTTGCTTTAACAGTTTCTTGATCAGTTTTATCTATAGTCGAGCTGAAATCGTCATTTTCAGATTTTGAGTAATTCAATGATGCCGAAGGAGAAAGTCTTGATCTTTCAATGTTTAAGTGTTTAACAGATATCTCATAGTCTAATTTTGAAATTAAAAGATCAACATTATTTGCGTCAGCTAATATAAGGGACTCTTCTAAAGAGTTTGGTAAAATTAACAATGCTTTTTCTTTTAAACTTTTTGTATCCGGCGATTTTTCTCTAGTAACCCTCTCAAAATTTGTTTGAGAAGCTAAAAGCTCGGTTTTTGCTTTAATTAAATTAGCTCTCGCACCAGCTAAAGATGACTCAGATTGCGCTAAATCTGTTAAGGTAATTTCTCCTTTTTGGAGTCTGGCGCTATCTGAGTCTACCTGTCTTTCAAATAAATTTACATTAGATAAATTAAATTCTTGATTTTTTGATTTAAAAATTAAATCAAAATAAGCTGAAGTAGCATCTAATATAGTTTGTTGCTCAACTTTTTTTAAGGATAAGTTAGCTTTTTGGGTTTCAAGCTCAGATTTTTTAAAAGTATTTAAACCTTTAAAACCAGAAAATATTTTTTGATCTACTGAGATTTTTTTACTTTCACTATCTGTGTTAGAGTCAGCTAAACTTGCACCACTTTGATTAGTTCGGTTTGTAGAAGTAGTGCTTGTTTGATCTCCTGAAAGTGTAATGCTCGGTAAAAATTCGCTTCTAGAAATATTTTTACTTTGTTTTGCTGACTCAAAATTTTTTCTTTCAGCATTTAATTGTAGATTATTTTCTAAAGCTTTCTCAATATAAAACTTCAAATTATCTTGAGCATGAAGATAAGTTGAATAAAATAATACTAAAATTATGAAAAAATATTTTTTCATTTAATTAAACCTAATTGATTTGAGTCTATGTTTTTCATCAATACCAATCACTGCGTCTGCAGTTTTTGGAAGAGTTTTAAGCATATGTTTTGTTATCCTCTCATAATACATCACAAAATTTTCTATTTGTTTATCATTCATGGTTTTGCTTCCTTTGCCAGTAATTCTCAATTTCTTTTCTTGTAATAATCTCCATTTAAAAACATATTTAAAACTAGGTACTTTTAAAAAAATTAACTTATCTATCAAATTGAAAATTTTATAATAATTTTTTTTAAGTTCTAAGTTTACTTTTTGTCTCCAAATTCTTTTATTATCTTTCTGCTTTTCTAGTTTATTTACAGCAACATTCAAATCTTTATTTTTTTGTGCTGTTGCGCCAACACACCACCCTTCAAAGATAACTATATTTGGTTTTTTTTTAACTCTTACCCATTTGTTTTTTGTACATCTATCATCGACAGACTTGTCAAACTTAGGAATAATCATTCTTTTAAAATTATTGTTTTTTAAATTATTTATGCAATGAAGCAACATTTTAGTATCATGAGTGCCGGGTACTCCTCTTGTTAAAAATAATGGGCTAATTTTTTTTGAGATTTTTTTTCTCTCACTTAAAGTTTTGTAAAAATCATCGATTGAAAATATTACTGTTTCTAATTTATAAGCCTCTTTTAATATTATTTTTAAAATATTAGAAATTGTTGATTTTCCAGTTCCTTGACCTCCAGTTAAGCCGATAACTTTTGTTTTTTTTTTTCTTGAGATAATCTTCTGCAATCATTTTACTGATTGGTAAATAAAACTTATTTAATTGCCCTAATTTATCTCTAAATGGCTCTGACATAACTTCTTGTGAAGTAAGAAATTTTAGATATTTTTTTTTTACTTTATGATAATTAAAACGCCTATCTTCCATTCTTTTATTTTTTATCTAATGGATGGTTCAGACCGTCATTAACTGCAATATTTTTAAGATCAAAAGTATTTATTTCATCAATGCAGCCTAAATTAAAACCTGTCATTGCTGGATTAGATCTAGGATTATGATGAGTATAAATTCCACATACTGAACAAAAATAGTGTTTAGCAACTTTGGTATGAAATTGGTAAAGCTTCAATTTATCTTCACCTTTAACTATTTTAAAATCCTCATTCTTTACCATCGACATTACTGCTCCTTTTCTTTTACAAAGTGAGCAATTGCATCTAAGGGTTTTGTCTAAATTTCCTGAAATATTGATCTCAGCCTCTACAGCGTTACAATGACAAGTTAGTTTTTTCATAAAATATCCTTTCTAAATTTTTTACACATTACGCATCTTTATTCTTATCCACAATACATCAAAATCTTACACAAATGTTCACGTTTTGATTCCTTTTTGATTCTATTTAAGACTCATATTGCAACTTTTTAGTGTGTAATCTTTTTTACACCAACAAGGTTATTATGGCTGTTTAGTAAATCTTTTTCTTGTTCTCTTAGAGAGATAATAAAAATTAAAAGATTAAAAGCTACAATTGATATTTGAAAAAATATTGAAAGAACTCCTAAATAAGAATTCAAGTACGCTAATGCTATTAACATTAAAGTAGATCTAAGAAAAACTTGATATTTAAATACAGCTATAATGGAGAGTGAATGAATAATAAGTTTAAATAAAGACATTTTTGATGGGCCAAAATATCTTAATCCTCTAATTGAATTTATTTCATTTAGAGATTTTATATTTTTTTTAACACTTCCAGAAAAACTGCTCCACAAACTTGCTTTTGAATAAAGTTTTTCTACATCATTTCTAGTGAGTATACTATAATTTCCAAAGTTAATATTTTTTCCCGTAAATATAAAAGTAATAAGTTTGTGTAGCTGGTAAAGTGATTGAAAAAAAGGACCTTCAGATCTTTTCACTCTTTTTGCAACTACTGATAAACTTGAATCTTCTTTTATTTTTTCAATTAGGCTTTTGATTTCTTCTGGCCTATCTTCACCATCTCCATCCATTAATATCAAATTATCAAATTCTTTATTTTGAAAGACATACCTGATACCAAATGCATTGCATCTAGCATGCCCCCTATTTTCTTTCATATTTAAAAGCTCTATAGACAAAAAATTACCAGGTTTTTTTAATTCAGGAGGTTGAACGGTAGACGCATCATTAACAATTAAGCACTCAAAATTAATTTCGCTAAAAGATTTAATATTTTCATTAATCTCGCTAAGGAGTTTATTCAATGACTCCCAATCATTATATACAGGGATTAAAATAATTATTTTTTTCATCTTTTACCTATCATGCAATAACCAACTGGTTTTATTGTTCCAAAAACACCTGGACATATTTTTTTTAGTATTTTTGGATTTCCAGTATAAATAACACCCTTGTCTTCAGTAATATTAGAAGTGTTATTTTTTAAATCATTTATCCAAATAGGTCTTGAGTATAAATGATAAGATAAATTACCGGCTGACCATTCATCGCCAATAACAATTTTTATTTCATTCACAAAGTTATCGTCCCATTTGTTCTGTACTAGTCTTGCTATTTCTTTGCCTGGATAATCAGTTCTTTTTGTTTCATCTGTTAAGGATATTGCCAGATAAACGAAGGGAGATAAAATAAAGAAAAATAAAAAAACATAATAAAATTTTTTAATTTTTTTAACATCAATAAAGTTTTTAAAGAGACTTATAAATAAAGTCCCAAAAAATAAATAGAAAGGCGTCATCCACATTGTTCTAATTTTTGCACCCGTTACTATTGATGTAGTTAATATTAAAGCTATTGGAATTAAATTGATTGAAAGCAAAAAAATAATATCTTTGTTTTTTTTATTAATCGAAAATTTAAATTTTTTAATAATTACATAAAACATTAAAAAAAAAGGAATTAAGATAATAAATTGTTTTATTAAAAATATTATAGGATTTTTAAAATGATCAATATAATTAAATTCTGTGACACCAGATCTGGTTAAACCATAAAATAAAGTTATAAAATTATTTTCAAATAACCAAAAAAAATGAGGCGTGAGTATAGCTAAAGAAATCGCAATTGAAAAAAAATACTTATTAAGTGATTTTTTATATTTTTTAAAATTAGAAATAAAAAAAATAAATAGAGCTAAAAGGATATAAATAAATAAGTATTTTGACAAAAAACCAAGTGCTGAAAAAATTCCGAATAATATCCAATCTAAATTTTTATTTAGATTTATACCTCTCCAAAAAAAGTAAACCGATAAAGCCCAAAAAGGAAGTTGGCTTACATTTACGTTAAATTCAGGAGTAGTATAATTATAGAAATAAATTCCTGATAACAAAAAAACTGACATCAAAGCATAAAGCTTGTCTTTTAATAATTCGTTAGAAACTTTCCAAACAAAATAAAAAGCGATTAAAACAAAGATTTGGCTTAGAAGATAATAAGCCCAATCATTATTACCAAATATTGTAAAAAAAAATTCAACAGCAAATGCGCTAAATGGAGGATGCTTATTAAAACCCCAATCTAAGTTACTCCCCCAAGCTAAAGCCTCAATAGTGTCCAAAGGTAAATTTATATTTGATATCGATGGAACTAATGTCCACAACAATAGATGTAAAAAAAGAAATAAATAAAAAGCTTTGTTTATATTTTTTTTTAGTATCATAAAGTTAAAGATTATTACAATTTATAAGCTATTGACACGGATAAAATCAAACATATACTCCCCGAATTCAAAAAATGGTAAAAAAAACCACTACTAAAAAAAAATATACTCCAAACTCGAAGGAAAAATATATGTGTGCCAAACACAAAAAGTTTTTCACGGAGGAGTTATTGAATTGGAAAAAAGATATTATCAAAGCTAATAATTTTGGAAACTTATTGAACTCTTCTGATGATAATGTCTCCTCTGCTGATATTGTTGATCAAGCATCTTCCTATACTGATAAATCTGTTGAGGTGAAAGCATTGAATAGAAGTAGAAAATTAATTTCAAAAATAAACTCAGCTCTTCAAAGAATTAAAGATGGAACATATGGATTTTGTGAAGAGACTGGGGAGCCTATTGGTTTAAAAAGGCTAATGGCTAGACCAGTTGCAACTCTATCTATAGAAGCACAAGAAAGACATGAACGAGACGAAAAAATTTTTGTTGACGACTAAGCTTTAGGTATTAAGTCACCTTTTTTTAAAAGATCGTAACCTCTTTTAACAGCATCTCTGTTTGAAATCTCATCGTACCATCTATTTAAATTTTTAAATTTTTTTAACCCAATATCGTGCCATTCGTGTCGTGCAATCCACGGAAAAGTTGCTATATCAGCAATAGTATAGTCATTGCTTGCTAAAAAAGTAGATTGAGATAATCTCTCATCTAATTCTCTATAAATTCTCTCAGAGATTTTAAAATATCTATTTTCTCCAAATTCACTTTTTCCAGGATTATAATGATGAAATTGATGGTGCTGTCCTAACATTGGGCCAACGTAAGCCATTTGGCCCATTAACCATTGATTAATAACTGTTCTATTGTCTTTGTCATAAAACTTACCACTTTTTTCACCTAAGTAAATTAATATTGCACCAGACTCAAATAAACTTGTTTTTGCTTCATGGTCTATAATAACTGGGATCTTGCTAAATGGGCTTAACTTTTTAAACTCAGGTTTAAACTGTTCATCTTTGTTAATATTAATTTTTGTAACTTTATAATCATATTTTATCTCCTCAAGCATTATTGAGATTTTTTTTCCATTAGGCGTATCCGCAGTTAGAAGTTCGATCACTTTTTTCCAAGTCTTTCTTGAATATTTTTTGAAGATGTTGTGAATTCAAATCTATATTTTTCATTTGGTCTAGCTCTTTTGAAGCATTCAACTGATGCTAAGGCAACTTCGTGAAAACCTGATAAAATTAATTTTAATTTTCCTGGATAGGAGCAAATATCTCCTGCAGCAAAAATTCCCTGTTTACTAGTTTGAAAGTTTTCAGAGTTTACTTCGATGGTCTTTTTACTCATATTCAGCCCCCATTCTGCTATAGGTCCTAATTTCATTATTAGGCCAAAAAAACTTAAAACAATATCTGTTTTAATTTTTTCAGTTTTTCCATCATCAAATTTTAAGGTAATAGATTTAATATTTGTTTCTCCTTCAATTGACTCGAGTTGGCATGGTGTTTTAATCGATATTTTTCCATCTTTTTCTAACTTCTTTATCTCTGATAAAGTATGAGGTGCTCCTCTAAACCCTTCTCTTCTATGGATTAAATTTATCTTTGAAAACTTTGAAAGTTCTAAAGCCCAGTCTAAAGCCGAGTCTCCCCCTCCAAATATTGAAATATTTTTATTTTTAAACAGTTCTTTATTTCTAACCGCATAAAATAATGATTTACCTTCAAATTTTTCTGCTTCTTTTAGTGATAATTTTCTTGGTTCAAATGATCCAACACCACCTGCAATAATAATGTTAGGAGCTAAAAATTCATTGTTATTATTAGTTTTAACAATCCAATTATCTTTATCTTGTTTTACTTCTTCCACCCTTTCATTTAAAAAAAATTCAGTATTAAATGGTTTAATTTGTTCTAATAGTCTTTTTGTTAATTCTTCTCCAGTACATTCAGGTACAGCTGGTATATCGTAAATTGGTTTATCAGGGTAAAGCTCGATACATTGCCCTCCTGCTTTATCTAAATTATCTATTACAACTGATTTTAATCCCTTAATACCTAATTGATGAACAGCAAATAGTCCAACTGGTCCGGCTCCAATAATTACTGTGTCAGTTTTTTTCATTAAGATTGCTTTTCAGGTGTTGTAACCGTTAATCCCTCAAGTTCATCCGAAACAATTAATTGACAGCTTAGTCTGCTATTTTTTTTTGGTTCATAAGCCATGTCAATCATATCAATTTCTGCATCTTCTGCTTTAGGAAGCTTATCTAACCATTTTTCTTCGACATAAACATGGCAAGTAGCACAAGCCATTGAGCCACCACAATCAGCATCAATACCTGGCACATCGTTTTGAATAGCGCCTTCCATTACTGATAGACCATTTTCAACTTCTATAGTTTTAGAATTCCCCTGATTGTCTTTATAAGTAATTTTAGGCATTAATTAGAATATAGAGGTCTAAAAAAAAAGGGCAAGTATGCAAAAACATACCTGCCCTTAATTTAATTACTTAAATACTAGCTTCTTGATACTCTAGTATTCTGCATTGCAGCAGCCCAAATAATAAGACCGAAAGCGATCTTGTTTAGGAAGTCTGCAGCGTTGTAGATAACGTTCAATGAGTTAACGTCTACACCACCAGTTAAATATCCGAAGATATAACCTAATGGGTATACAGCCCAACCGATTGTAACGATTATTCTCATCGCACTAAATGCAGTTTGTAATGACTTATTACCAGCTTTTGCTGCAAGTGTTCCGGCTTCACCAGAGAATACTTCAAATAGAATGTATATCCAGCCAGCCATTCCGATTACGAAACCAACAAATGGTTGGATGTAACCAGCTTCACCTAGGTAACCACCTATAAGCATTACTAAAGAACCAATTAAAAGTTTCCAGAATACTGAACTTGGTACTTTTTTCACTGCCGCTAATACAAAGTAGAACTCAAGCATTAGTAATGGCACTGTAATTAACCAGTCAATGTATCTGTAAACAGTTGGAGACTCACCAGTTCCGATCCATACTTCTCTCATGTACATGTAGTGTATAAATGCGATACCAGTTACTAGTCCAGCAACTGTAATTGAAACTCTCCAAGCAGGTGCAACTGAACCTCTTTCTAAAAAGAAGAACGCTGTAGCTGCCAAACAACCCATAGATACTAGCCAGAATGAAATTCCAACGAAATCATTCGTTTCTAGTAGGGCTGCGTCTGCTGCGTTAGCTACACCACTCATTAAAGCTGTTGCTAAAGCAATAAGACTTAATTTTTTCATGAAAACCTCCCTCGTTTGTTTAGTTTTCTATTTAGTTTATATATAAACTACTCAGACAAATGGTAAATCTCACCATCTCCAAGTAATTGTGGGGAACATAGTAAAAAACGAAGTTACAGTGAAGTGTTTTTTTACTAAAAAAACCGCATATTTATTGGTTTTTTGGTTTTTTTTTGGGGATATTTATGGAATACTTGCTAAATATTACTTAATTGTGGAGATATAATTTGAATCAAAAATATAAAGAAATTTACGATAATTCCATAAAAAATAGAGAAAAATTTTGGCAAGAAATCTCTGATAGTGTTTTTTGGTACAAAAAACCAACTAAAATTCTTAATTCTGATAACCCTCCTTTTTATAAATGGTTTGAAGATGGAGTAACGAACACTTGTTACAATGCTTTAGATTTACACGTTGAAGAAGGCAGAGGTAATAAGCTAGCAATAATATACGACAGTCCCATTACCGGAGTAAAAAAAAATATTTCTTATAAAGAATTAAGAGATCGAGTAGCTTTATTTGCAGGCGCCTTAAAAAATCAAGGCATAAATAAAGGTGACAGAGTTATAATTTACATGCCAATGATACCTGAAGCAGTTATAACCATGCTTGCCTGCGGTAGAATTGGTGCAGTTCACTCAGTTGTATTTGGTGGCTTCGCTGCAAATGAACTTGCGAGCAGAATTGATGACTCTAAAGCAAAATTATTAGTCACGGCTTCATGTGGTTATGAACCAGGAAGAACCGTTAATTACAAACCATTAGTTAATAAAGCCTTAGAGCTTGCTAATCACAAACCTGACAAATGTATTATTTTTCAGAGAGAAAAAGATAAAGCTGAGTTAAATCCAATAATGGATATTACTTGGGAAGATGCGCATAAAGATGCAAAACCCGCGGAGTGTGAAAAGATGAATTCAAATGATTACGCTTACATACTTTACACATCAGGAACAACGGGTTTACCTAAAGGAATAGTTAGAGATATTGGTGGACACATCGTTGCATTAAAGTGGACGATGAAAAATATTTACAACATTAATCAAGATGACGTTTGGTGGTCTGCAAGTGATATAGGTTGGATAGTTGGTCATTCATACATAGTTTATGCTCCATTATTTTATGGATGCACAACAATTTTATTTGAAGGAAAACCGGTAGGCACGCCTGATGCAGGAGTATTTTGGAGAATTATATCAGAACATAAAGTTAAATCTTTGTTCACAGCTCCTACAGCTATAAGAGCAATCAAAAAAGAAGATCCAAATGGAGAGTTCTTTAAAAAATATGACTTAAGTAAATTTGATAAATTGTTTTTAGCTGGTGAGCGAGCTGACCCTGATACAATAAAATGGTTTGAAAAATTATCTAACTCACCCGTTATTGATCATTGGTGGCAAACTGAAACTAGTTGGGCAATCACATCGGATTGTACTGGTATTGAGTCATTTCCTGTCAAATATGGTTCGGCATTTAAACCAGTTCCTGGTTATGATTTAAAAGTTTTAAACTCAGAAGGTAAAGAAGTTGGCCCAGGAAAGATGGGAGATATTGTAGTCAAACTTCCTTTACCTCCAGGAACCTTTCCAACTCTTTGGGGTGCAGACAAAAGGTATAAAGAAAATTATATGACTACCTATCCAGGATATTATCAAACTTATGACGCAGGACACATAGATGAAGATGGCTATGTTTGGATCATGTCTAGAACAGATGATATTATAAATGTTGCTGGGCACAGATTATCAACTGGTGCAATTGAAGAAGTATTGGCTGAACATAAAGATGTTGCTGAATGTGCCGTAATAGGTATTGCTGACAAACTAAAAGGGCAGCTTCCGATAGGTTTACTAGCTTTAAAGGCGGGAGTTACAAAAGAAAAAAAAGATATCATTGATGAGTGTGTAAAAATGGTAAGGGAAAAAGTTGGCCCAGTTGCTGCATTTAAACAGGCTATAGTGGTTAAAAGATTACCTAAAACTAGATCAGGAAAAGTATTAAGAGGTACGGTTAGAAAAATAGCTGACAATGAACCATATAAAATGCCGGCAACAATTGATGATCCTGCTATTTTAGATGAGATAAAAGCTGATCTTATTGAAAATAAAATATTAAAACTTTAAAGGCTGTCCTTTAGATTCTAAAACTATTTTACCGTCAGACATTACTAAATATCCATTAACAATGGTACCAACTGGGAAACCTTTTACTTTGTAGTTATTAAAAGGTGTCCAGCCACATTTACTTGCGATCATTTCATCTTTTATAACTACCTCTTTATTCATGTCAGCTATTGTTAAATCAGCATCAAAACCCTCTTTAATATATCCTTTATTTTTAATGCCAAAAATTCTACAAGGATTTTCACACATAAGTTTTATCAACTGTTCGAGTGTGAGTTTTCCATTATTCACATGATCAAGCATTACAGGAAAAATCGTTTGAACTCCTGGCATTCCAGATGGTGTTTCTGGATAAACTTTATTTTTATTTTCTTTCAAGTGAGGAGCATGATCTGAGCCTAATACATCAACAATATTATTTTTTATTGCTACCCATAAACGATCATAATGTTCTTTGGTTCTTAATGGGGGGTTCATTTGAGCATATGTACCGAGCTTATCGTAACAATCAGGTGCGTAGAGAGTTAAATGTTGAGGTGTAGTTTCAAAAGTAACATTTTTTTTATGCATAGCTAAAAAATCTACTTCATCTTTTGTTGTGACATGTAAAACATGGATTTTTTTATTATATCTCTCTGCTATTTTTACAACTCTTCTTGTGGATGACATTGCACATTCTACATTTCTCCATTCAGGATGTGAATGCACGTCACCTTTTTTAATAAATTTTTTTCTAAGTTTAATTATATCTTCATCTTCAGAGTGGATTGAAACTATTCTATCGCTACTTGATATCACTTTCTCTATGTCAGCTTCCTTATCAACTAATAAATTACCAGTAGAAGATCCTGCAAATAATTTTACCCCACAACAACCCTCCACATTTTTTAAATCTGCGAGCTGATCAGTATTATCTGGTGTTGCTCCAAAATAAAAAGCATAATTACTATGCATTCTATTTTTTGCTGCTTTTAATTTTTTGTCAAACTCTACTAGATTGGCAGTTGGAGGATTTGTGTTAGGCATCTCAAACAAAGAAGTTACACCTCCAAGCACGGCAGCCCTACTTCCGCTCTCTAAATCTTCAGCATCTGTAGATCCAGGTTCTCTAAAATGAACTTGGGTATCAATTATTCCTGGCAAAACAACTTTGTCAGTAGCATCATAAACTTTAGAACTATTAAGTTCTATTTTACCAATTTTTTTTATTTTTCCACCAGATAAACCTACATCGGTTTTCATAAGTTTGCCATCAATGTAACAAGAGCCATTTTTTATGATGAGATTAAAATTTTCAGACATGATTTTAAAAAATATTATATTATATATCCTGTATTTATGGAAAAAGATCAAATTATTTTATTAGAAGATCGTGGATTAATTTCTATAACTGGAGATGATGCTAAAAGCTTTCTTCAAAACATAATTACTAACGATGTAGAAAAAATAAACAAATCTTGTTCTATTTTTTCTGCATTATTTACTCCTCAAGGAAAATATCTTTTTGAATTTTTTCTAATTCAATCTAAAGAAGGCTATTTATTGGATTGTGATATTAAAGCTACAAATGAAATCATAAATTATCTTACTAAATATAAATTAAGATCAAAAATAGAAATTAAAGATAAATCTAATGAATACATTATAGGGATAATAAGTTTAGAAAAGTTTAATGAAATACAAAATAGTGAAAATAAACGAACTGATACTATAGAATATAGAAACAGCTCTATTTTTATTGACTCAAGAAACAAAAAATTAGGTGCTAGAATATTATCAACTCTTGAAAAATTGCATCTTACAATAAAAAAATTAGAATTAAAAATCACTAAACCAGAAATTTACTTTAATGAAGCCCATATTTTAGGTGTGCCAATTAAAGGTGTTGAAAGTTTAAAAGGTCAATTATTTGGTTTAGAAGCTAACTTTGAAGAGTTAAGTGCAATAGATTTTAAAAAAGGGTGTTATATAGGTCAAGAAAATACAGCAAGAATGAAACTAAAAAAAAAATTAAGACGAAAGTTAGTGTCAGTAAAATCTAATTCAGTTTTAAAAATTGGTGATGAAATAAAATATAATAGCTTTGTTGTTGGAAAGATTTTGATTGGAGGTGCTTTTCCATTTGGTTTAATAAAATTATTTGACCCAAATTATTCAGTTTTCAAAGATAAAAAGTTAAAAATAAATAATCATGATGTAGAATTAATAGACAATCTATAATATAAATCTATTAATTTTTAATATGAACAATTTTGCTTCAAATATAACATCTATATATCTACCTCAAGAGATTTTAATAAATTTGACTCTATCTTTTATTTTAGGCGTGATTGTAAGTTTAATTTATAAGAAAACACATAAAGGCTTGAGTTATTCTCAATCATTTATGATTACAAACATATTCGTTTCGGTCATCGTATGTATGGTTATTATGATTATTGGGAACAACTTAGCAAGAGCTTTTGCTTTAGTTGGAGCCTTATCAATTATTAGATTTAGAACAGTTGTTAAAGATACAAAAGATACTGCTTATATATTTTGGGCACTTGCAGTAGGCATGGCATCAGGAACGGGAAGTTATTTTTTAGCTATAGCAGGAACTGCAATGATTAGCGTGATAGCTTTAATTTTACATCGGACAAACTTTGGATCATTTATAAAAAGTGAGTTTATTTTACAATTTGTTTTAGGAAAAGAGAATGAGGGTGCATCAGAAAAATACAATAGTTTAATTAAAAAATTTACAAATTCTTTTACCTTGTTAAGCTCTGAAAATTCTTCGGATGGAAAAAGCATTAAGATGAATTTTGACTTAGTTTTAAAGGAGGGCAAAAGCCAAACTGAATTAATACATGAACTTTCAAAAATTCAGGGCTTATCGGAAATAGTTATAATTGCCGCTAAGAGTGACGTTGATTATTAATATTTTTAATGTTCGAAAAAATTTATAAGTATTTTTTCTTTCTTTTTCTCTCAATAATTACCTTAATAATTTTGTTAGTTTCTCTTCATTCAGATTTTAGAAGAACAATATTAAATTATGTTGTTAATGGGTATAAACTTTATATGATTGTTTCATTGCAAGAGGAACTTAAAAAAAATAAACCAAATTATTATAATATA
>ATTF01000016.1 GCA_000419545.1 Candidatus Pelagibacter ubique HIMB058 | reverse complement strand
CAACATTAAATGCTGCCTTCATATTTAAATCTGTAAGATAATTCATATTTTCTTGAGATACTTTGGTGAAATGTTCAGGTCTATTATTTCCAGCATTATTAACTAAAATATCTAAACGACCAATTTTTTTTAGTACTTTTTCAAATTCATTTAATTTCGTTACATCACAAACAAATGACGAGCTTGAACCTTTGGTTTTTTTAATAATTTTACTTACTTTATCTAAATCTGATTTAGTTCTACTTATAATAACTACCTTAGCACCAGCTTCGGCTAATGCTATAGCACAAGCTTTTCCTAATCCTTTTCCTGCTCCAGTAACTAGAGCGGTTTTATTTTTTAGATCAATTTTTTTAAACATTAAAAGAATAAGGTTTTTATATCAGCATATATTAATTCAATAGCTACTATTAAAATAGCTAATAATCCTACCCATGCGATCCATTTATATTTCTTAATCCAACCTGATATAAGATTTGCAGCAACAGCCATTAGCACTATAGATAATATTAAACCAAATACTAAAAGGTGATAGTGATGACCAGCGGCTCCAGCTACACCAAGAACATTATCTAAACTCATTGTAAAGTCGGCAAGTAATACGGTCCAGATTGCCTTTAAAAAACTTGAGTTATCAACTTTTATATCTTCATCTTTAGATGCTCCCTTAATCACATCAACGTAAAGTTTGTAAACGATATAAAGTAAAAGAATTCCACCAATTAATCTGAGACCAGTAATTTGTAATAAGAAGGCAGTTAAAAGAGTTAAAATTATTCTTAAAACTACTGCTCCACCTATGCCCCAAAAAATAACTTTTTTTCTTTGTTCAACTGGAAATTTTGAGGCAACCATTCCAATTATAATTGCGTTGTCACCAGCTAAAACTAAATCAATAAAAATTATTTGAGTTAAGATTGTTATTTGCTCAGGGGTAAAAATTTCGGCTAACATGATTATTTGTTTAATATCATGTCAGATGCTTTTTCTGCAATCATAATCGTAGGTGCGTTGGTATTACCTGAAGTTATGTTTGGCATAATAGAAGCATCAACAACTCTTAAATTTTGTAAACCGTGCACAGAAAGTTTATCACTTACTACAGCTTCATCGTCATTTCCCATCTTACAAGTTCCAACAGGATGGAATATTGTTTGAGCATAATCACTTGCAGCTTTTACTAGTTCTTCATCATCAGTTATATTTGAGCCAGGCCTATATTCTTCAGGTTGATAAGGTTTAAAAGTTTCAGTTTCCATCATTATTTTTCTTACTAATTTTAATCCTCGTGCAGCAACATATCTGTCATCTTGAGTAGATAAATAGTTCATTTTGATTTTTGGATACTCTCTACTATCACTACTCACAATATTTATTTCACCTCTACTTGTTGGTCTGATATTAGCAACAGTAGGAGTTATACCTTCAAAATCATGCATTGGAGTAACTCCTAAAATATCTGTGCTCACTGGTGATACATGAAATTGAAGATTAGGTGTTTCTCTCGAAGGATCACTTTTTGCAAAACCACAAACTTGACTTGCCCCCATTGTAACAGGCCCACTTTGAAATAATAGATATTCTAAACCCATTAAAGCTCTACCGAATAAACTTTCTACTTTTCTATTAAGTGATTTTAAACCTTTAACTTTATAAACTGGTCTAAACATTAAGTGATCTTGTAAATTTTTTCCCACACCTTTTAATTCATGAACCATGTTGATACCAAGTTTCTTTAGTTTATCGCTATCGCCTACACCTGAAACTTGTAAGATCTGTGTCGAACCTATTGAACCGGATGATAAAATTACTTCTCTTTTTGCTTTTACCGTAATTAATTTATCACCTTGATAATAATTTACTCCAACTGCCTTTTTACCTTCAAAGTTAATTTTTTGAGCATGAGCATTAACAACTATTTTTAAGTTAGGTCTTTTTTTTACAGGATTTAAATATCCTTTTGCAGCGCTGCATCTTAATTTTAAACCAAATTTCCTAGTATGGCTTGTGGTAAATTGAAAGAAACCTATTCCAAAGTTATCTCCCGTATTAAAATCATTTGTTTTTGGAATTCCAATTTCTTCTGAAGCATTAATGAATGTATCTAATAATTTTAGATTAATTTTTTTATTTGCTACAGTAATAGGACCTTTATCATTATGAAATTTACCTTTTCCTAATTCATTATTCTCTGACTTTAAAAAGTAAGGTAGAACATCATCCCAACCCCAACCAGAGTTTCCTTTTTGTCTCCAATTATCATAATCATTACTTTGTCCTCTTACCCATAAAAGGCCATTTATAGATGAGCTGCCTCCTAAAGTTTTACCTCTAGGATAACGAATAGATCTATTATTCATGGTTTCATCTTTTTCAGTTCGGTAACACCAATCAACTTTTGGGTTATGCATGGTTTTGAAATAACCAACTGGTATATGTATCCAGGGATAGGTATCTTTACCGCCAGCTTCTAATAGCAAAACTTTATTATTTATATCTTCAGATAGTCTATTAGCTAGAACACATCCTGCTGAACCAGCACCAATAATAATGAAATCAAATTCTTCCATAAGCAAAAATACTTTATAAGCTAGAAAGCTTATATTTACCAATATGTCTGGCGCAACTCCAGGTTTAGTTAGTTTGGTTTGACTCTAAATTTCATAAAGGGTTTAATTCGATTTTTATTAATAAAAAACGGGGGAATAATGAATAAATTATTAACTGTAGTTTTTAGTCTAGTAGCATTTATCGGGATTTCGGTATCTTCTGCAAACGCTAAAACACTTAAGTGTCAAACCGTAATCAACGCTAAGGCTGACGAAGTAGTAATGTTGAAAAACTTTGCTAAAGACGTTTCAGACCTTACTGACGGTTCGTTAAAATTTGAAATAATGCCAGCTGGTACAGTTGTTGGAGTTAAAGAAACATTAGATGCAGTAGACAAAGGTCTAATCGATTGTGGATTTGCTTGGACACACTATTGGTCTGGTGAGCACCCAGCAGCAATGTTATTTGGTTCGCCAGTAGCAGGTGCAGGTGTTGGTATTGATAACATCGCGTTCCTATCTTGGTTCCAATATGGTGGTGGTAAAGAATTATACGACCAACTATGGAAAGAAATGGGAAGAAACATTAAAGGTTTCATGCTTCAACCAGTAGGCCCAGAGGCTTTAGGTTGGTTCAAAGAGCCTATTAACAGCATGGCTGACTTTAGAAAGTATAGATTTAGAACTCCTCCAGGAATTCCAGGTCAAACTTATAAAGATATCGGTGTAGCTTCAGTTGCAATGGGTGGTGGAGATATTCTGCCAGCTCTTGAAAAAGGAACTATCGATGCAGCTGAATGGTGTTGTCCAAAACCAGACAGCGTATTCGGTTTCCAAAAAGTTCTTAAGCACTACTACCTACAAGGTTTACACCAAGTAGTGGTAAATGCAGACCTTTATGTAAATGGCGACGTTTACAAAAAAATGTCTAAAAGAGAAAAGAAAGCTATGGAAGTTGCAGCGAATGCATCATTAAGTAAAGCTATGAGTTATAGAATTTACGAAAATGGTAAAGCGCTAAGGGATTTAACAACTAAGCACGGTGTAATCTTACATGATACTCCTGCTGACTATTTCCCAGCTTACATGGCGGCAGCTAAGAAAAGTTTAGAGACTAATGCAGCGAAAAATAAATTCTTTGCAAAAGTTTGGAACTCACAAAAGAAATTTGCTGATATAGCAGTACCTTTCTGGAGTGGAGCTCAAATGTCTAATGCTAAGCTTGGAATGGCTCACGCAGCAACTTTAAAATAATTAAAGTTTAGATTATAAAAATAAAGCGGATCATTTAATTGATCCGCTTTATTACTTTAAGAAATTTAATATGTCAGACGAAAATAATAGATTAGATATATCCGACGAAATGATTGCCGAAAGGCGTCAAGGCACGAGTAAAATGCCTGACGATATGCCAAAGTGGATGGCAAATATAATTAACACTATAGATAAATCAAGTAAATGGGTAGGAAATGTTGTTTGTTGGATAACAGTGCCATTAATGTTTGCGATGGTTTATGAAGTATTCGCGAGAAAATTATTTTTAGCACCAACGATGTGGGCTTATGATATGAGCAGATTTTTTTATGGTGCATTGTTTATGTTAGGTGCAGGTTATGCCTTATCAAGAGGCGTACATATTAGAGCAGATTTTTTATACAGAAATTTTAAAGTTAAAACTCAAGGTCTTGTAGATTTTTGGCTTTATCTTCTATTTTATTTTCCTGGTCTTCTTTTCTTTTTTTATATGACAACAGGATTTGTTTTAGAGTCGATTAAAAGAGGTGAGAGAGGAATGGATACCGCTTGGATGCCATTCTTATGGCCAATCAAAGCATGTTTATGGCTTGGAATATTATTTTTACTTATACAAGGTATCTCAGAATTATTTAAAAGTTACTATGCTTGGAAAAAAGGTAAGTGGCCTGACGCATGATTGCAGAATTTATTAATCCAGCTACATTAGGTTTTATTCTTATCGCAGTAATGCTATTTGCGATTTTTATAGGTTTTCCCATTTCATTTACTTTAATCTTTTTAGGATTTGTATTTGGTTATTTAGGATTTGGTAAATTAGTATTTTATTTAATGACCTTACAGTTCTCGATGGTCATGACCGAACAAACTCTGGCCGCCGTGCCGCTCTTTGTCTTTATGGGAATAATGATGGAGAACGCAGGATTAATGGAAAGGTTATTTTCTGCAGTACAATTAATGCTATCTAGAGTTAGAGGAGCATTATTTTATGCGGTATTATTCGTTTCAGTAATTTTTGCAGCAGCTACAGGTATCGTTGGAGCATCTGTAACTATTCTTGGAATTATGGCAGCTAAATCAATGAACAAATCTAAGTACGACGTTAAGCTTGCAGCAGGTACAATTACCGCTGGAGGAACATTAGGAATATTAATTCCACCAAGCATTATGTTAGTTGTTATGGGTCCAATTATGGAAATTCCTGTAACAGATTTATTTGCTGCAGCAATTATTCCTGGAATAATGTTAGCTCTACTTTACGCTGCATACGTTACTATTAGATGTGCAATGGATCCAAGCTTAGGACCAACTTTACCACCAGAAGATAGAGCAACAAGTATGACCGCAGTAATTAAAGAATTTTTAATTGGTTTGGTTCCACCAGCATTGTTAGTTTTTGCAGCTCTTGGAAGTATTTTATTTGGTTTTGCTACACCTACAGAAGCAGCAGGATGTGGTGCAGTAGGATCTTTACTATTAGCTTTAGCTTATAGAAAATTAACACTTCCAAAATTACAAGAAGCCTTAGTAAAAACTTTAGAAATTTCTGCTTTAATTATGGTTTTAGTAGCAGCTTCTAATTTCTTTGGTTCGGTATTTTCAAGACTAGGAACACCAATGGTTTTAACAGATTTCTTATTAGGTCTTGAGATGAATAGATATATTATTTTAGCAATAGTATTGGGTATGATCTTCTTGCTTGGATGGCCTTTAGAGTGGGTTCCAATAGTTTTAATTATAATTCCAATCATTCTGCCTTTAATAGAAGGTTTAGGGTTTAATCTAACTTGGTTTGCAATTCTTGTAGCTGTAAATTTACAAACCGCCTGGCTGTCTCCACCTGTGGCTTTGTCGGCTTATTTCTTAAAAGGTGTAGTACCTGAGTGGGATTTAAAAGATATTTATATTGGAATGATGCAATTTATGGTTTTACAAGTAATAGGATTGATATTAATAGTAATATTTCCACAAATAGCGTTGTGGCTACCAACAGTTTTATATGGCAATTAAATATTTAAAAAAATCTCCTAAAACATCATCAACCGATGATTCAAAAACCGCTGAAATTGTTCAAGGTTTATTAAACGATTTAGAAAAATCAAAAGAACAAGGATGCATAGATCTAACAAAAAAATTTGATAAGTATGATGGTGATATTATTGTTTCAAAAGAAAAAATTGAAGAAATCAAAAAATCTTTAGATCAAAAAACTAAAGATGATGTTAAATTTTCATACGATCGTGTTAGAAAATTTGCAGAAGCTCAATTAAAAAATTATGGACAAGATTTTGAAGTTGAACTTTCAAAAGGATTGTATGCTGGTCAGAAATTAGTTCCAGTTAATACAGCAGGTTGTTACATACCTGGTGGAAGATACGCTCACATTGCATCTGCGGTTATGAGCGTAACAACAGCTAAGGTTGCTGGAGTAAAAAATATAATAGCTTGCAGCCCACCAAAAGCTGGAGTAGGTGCTCATCCTGCAATTGTTTATACTGCAGATTTATGTGGAGCAGATGTAATAATGAATTTAGGCGGAGTTCCTGCTATTGCAGCAATGACTAATGGTTTATTTAAAAATGCTCCTGCAGACATTATTGTTGGTCCAGGAAACCAATTTGTTGCTGAAGCAAAAAGAATATTATTTGGAAAAATAGGAATTGATTTATTTGCTGGTCCTACAGAGATAGGAATTATTGCAGATGAAAATGCAGACCCAGAAATTGTTGCAGTAGACTTAGTTGGACAAGCCGAACATGGTTATAATTCACCAGCTTGGCTTTATACGACTAGCAAAGAACTTGCAGACAAAGTTATAAAAAGAGTACCAGAATTAATTGCAGATTTGCCAGAGTTACCTAGAACAAGTGCTGAAGCTGCTTGGAGAGATTATGGAGAGGTTGTTCTTTGTGACACTGATGAAGAAATGGCAACAATTAGCGATGAATATGCGCCGGAACATTTAGAGGTTCATACAAAAAATCTAGAATGGTTTCATAAAAGATTAAAAAATTACGGTTCTTTATTTATTGGAGAAGAAACAACAGTTGCTTACGGAGATAAATGTTCTGGCACAAATCATATATTACCAACAAAAGGTGCAGGACGATATACAGGTGGATTATTCGTTGGAAAATTTATTAAAACTTTAAGTTTCCAAAGAATGACTAAAGAGTCTACAGAATTAGTAGGTGCTGCTGCGGCTAGAATTTCAAGATACGAAGGTATGGAAGCTCACGCAAGAACAGGGGATGTGAGACTCAAAAAATACGGTTACATGAAGTAATGCATGCTTTAGTTTATACTGGCACAGAAAAAATAGTTTACAGAGAAGAAAAAGACCCAACCACAAAACCTGGTGAAACTTTAGTTAAAGTTCATGCTTCCGGTATCTGTGGATCAGATATGCACGCATATCACGGCAAAGATGAAAGAAGAGTACCTCCACTTATATTGGGCCATGAATTTAGCGGAATAAGTTTGGACGGTAAGTTTAAAAATAAAAATGTAATTATTAATCCTCTAATCAGCTGTGAAAAATGTGATTATTGTAAAAATAAAAGAGAGCACTTATGCCCTAATAGAACAATGATAGGAATGAGTACTCCAGTTGAAAGACATGGTGGTTTAGCAGAATTAGTTTCAGTTCCAGAAAAAAATATCTTTGAGGTTCCCAATAGTTTAAATATGAAAGAAGCAGCTTTAGCTGAACCTACAGCTGTTGCATTACACGCAGTTTTACTAGCAGAAACAAATTTAAAAAAACCTTTATCAGAGTGTAAAATTTTAATTCAAGGGGCTGGTGCGATAGGATTATTATGTGGACTTGTTTTAAATAAAGAGAAAAATGCTAGTAATATAATTATGTCTGATCCAAACAAAAAAAGATTAGACGTTTGTGAAAAATATCTAAAAGCTAGTTTTGTTGCGCCGGATGATAAATCTATAAAAGAAAATAATTTTGATTTAATATTAGAGTCTGTTGGACTTGATGTAACTCGACACCAAGCTATTAAATCGATAGCACCTGGTGGAACAATTGTTCATATAGGTTTAACTCAAGCTTCCGGTACTTTTAATTTTAAGAAGCTTACAATTCAAGAAGTCACTCTTGTTGGTACATATTGTTATACTAACGATGATTTTAAAAAGAGTATAAATATTTTAGACGAAAAAAAATTAGGTGATCTGGGGTGGATCGAATACCGAGATCTTAAAAAAGGTTCAGATGCATTTAAAGAAATACATAACGGAATTTGCGTAGCTCCAAAGATAATTTTACTACCATAACTATGCCGAAGTTTATAAATATTGTAAGAGTAAAAGTTAAACCTTCTCATAGAGAGCAATATCTAAGAAAAATTGACGACAGACCTAAGTTTGATGGCATGATCTCAGCAAAATACGTTGAGACTAAACCTAATGAATTTTTTATGGTTGGTGAGTGGAATACAGAAGAGGATATTGCAAGAGCTAGACCAAAAATGATTGAATTCTTGGACAGTTTAAGGGGTACACTAGAAGAGCTTTCTCCAGAACTAGGTGTAACGGATCCCCACTCAGGATCAATTGTTATTGAAAAATAATTAATTTTTAAAACTTATACACTTTAAAGTATCAGTAAAATTTATTTTATCTGAATGTTTTAATCTTAATTCTTCTATACCTTTTATTAGATCTTTATTATTCATGTTTAACAAACATGAAATATATCTAGACTTAATCATTCCTAGATATTTTTTTGTAGGAATTTTGACTTTATATTTAAAAAGAGACTCTTTGGTTTTTTTTAAATTTTTTCTAATAATTTTAAATAGAAGTTCATCTCTTTTAAGACTTTTTAGAAGTTCAATTTGCATTTTTTTAAAGCAAGGAATTTTATTATTCTTAGTTTTAAGAGAAAAAATCAATAGTTTGCCTTTTGGATTAAGTCTTATTTTTACAAGATTTAAAAGTAACTTTAGTTTTTTAGTTGGAAAAAAATGTATAGTTTGTTTGATCAAAATCAGATCATACTTATCGTGTTTCTTTAAATATTTAATAGCATCTACTTTTTTAAATATAATATTCTTTTTAACATCCTTGTTCGCAATAATATCAATCCCTGTTGGCTTATTTTTAAATTTATATTTTTTATGAAGGGCGCTAATAATATTTGCTCTTCCACATCCAATATCTAATATTTTTGAATTTTTATTTAAATTAATTTTTGTTTTAAGAAATTTATTAAATTGAGAGATATATGATTTAGACGATAACCAGGTTTTATTATCCCAGTTTTTAAGTTTTTTCATTAAAGAGCAACTACAGCTGCAGCCATCGAAGCTAATCTAGCTTGTACATCATCGGCTCGACTAGTTATCACAACTGGAACTTTACCGCCCACGACAACACCGGCTGCGCATGCGCCCATGAAATAAATCATCATCTTAACCAGAGCATTTCCTGCTTCAACATTGGGAACTAGAAGAATGTCGGCTTTACCTGCAACTATATTCTTTATTCCTTTTATTTGAGCTGCTTTTTCTGAAATTGAATTGTCAAATGCCATCGGACCAAACACATCAGCATTTAAACCTTCTTCTTTAGCCCGTTTAGTTAATTCATTTGCCTCAAGAGAGCTTGGTACACTTTCTAAGATTTCTTCTGTAGCAGATAAGACTGAAACTTTTGGTCTAGCAATATTTATTCTATTAGCAAAATCAATTGAGTTTTTAAGTATATGCATCTTTGTTTCTAGCTTAGGCAAAACATTCAATGCTCCATCAGTAATTATCAAAGGTTTATCATTTTTTCCCAATGTCATATGCCAGATATGACTAAGTCTTTTCTTGCCAATTAAGTTTAAATCTCTTTTAAGGACAGCCTTCATAAGTACATCAGTATGAATATGGCCTTTTATAATTATTTTTACTTTATCTTCACTTGCAAGTTTTGCAGCAATAGGAGCAGTATTGTTTTCTACTGGTTCATCGATTAATTCAAACTTTGAAATATCCCAACTTATTTCTTTAGCATTTTTTTCAATTATAGATTTATCACCGATAAATATAGGTGTAATTAAATTAGCATCTACTGCTTGCTTAGCAGACTCTATTGCTGTGAGTTTTACTGCATTAACTATTACTGCTTTAACAGGTCCTTTAGACTTTGCTAATCGAAGTAAATTTTCTGGGCAAATTATTTCTTTTTTACTTATCATGTAGATCGTTTAATTCTTTTAATATTTTTGGTGGTATAGATATATCTTTATTCAAATTCTTTCTATAAGTATTATTCTTTCTCTCTCCAGGGTAAAGAATTGATTTAAAACCTTTTGCTTTTGGCAGTTTTTTTATCCTAGAAATATTTTTTTTCATCTCTTTTAGAAAATTATTTCCAGAAAAAATTTTGGGATTTATAGTAATAAATAAATGGCCCATATTTTGAGGACCTGAAAAATCATCAAATGGATCTTTTGTTTTACCGCTATGGCTTGAGCCTGTTAAAACTCCGCTTAAGATATCTACCATCCAAGCAAGTCCTGATCCTTTAAAGGTAGCGATTGGAAGCTGTGTACCTTTTAAAGCTTTATTTGCATCAGTTGTTATATTTCCATTTTTATCTAAAGCAACTCCATAAGGAATTTTTTGCCCAAGTTTGCTGGCTCTCCTAATTTTTCCTCTATTAATCATTGATGTAGAGGCATCAAGTATAAAAGGGGTCTTACCAGTAGGTGCTCCGAAACAAATAGGATTTGTTCCAAATAAAGATTTTTTTGCACCATATGGAGCAATGGCAGCTGGTGCATTAGTAAAACAAAATACTAATAAGTTATTTTTAACTGCTTGCTCAGCATAAAAACTCGATAAACCATAGTGCCCACTTTTTTTAACCGCAACTAAACCCATACCAGTTTTTTTTGCATTTTTAATAGCTTCTTTAATTCCTATGTCAGCTGCAACAAAACCAATACTATTATCAGCATCAATGTGAGAAATTGAGCTACTAATTTTCTTAATCTTAATTTTTGGCTTAGGGTTAATAACTTTTTTTCTTATCCTATCACAATACATTTTTAATCTTGCTGGAAATAATAGACCTGAACATTTCACCAAAGTATCTCAAGAAAATATGAATTATCTTACAGATTTAAATATGAAGGCAGCATTTAATGTTGCACAATTATGCTCTCAAAAAATGGTCAAAGCAAAAAATAGAAAAAAAATTGGTGGTTCAATTATTCATATGTCTTCACAATTAGGTAGAGTTGGTTGTGAAGGAAGAAATGTTTACAACATGAATAAATTTGGACTTGAAGGATTATCTAGAGGAATGGCTTTTGAACTTGCCCAGTACAATATTAGAGTAAATACAGTATGCCCCACTTTTGTAGAAACTCCGATGGTGAAGAAGTTTTTTAAAAATAAAAAATTTAAAAATAAAATGCTTAAGAACATTCCCTTGGGCAGAGTAGCAAAAGAAAGTGATGTAGCAACTGCAGTAGCTTTTCTTGCGGCAGACTCATCAGAAATGATCACTGGTACTTCAATGATGGTTGATGGAGGTTGGACGGCACAATAATGGGAATTTTTTTAAAAGATATAGAGCTAAAAGGTAAAACTGCATTAATTACAGGTGCTACGAAAGGATTAGGTAGAGGAGCTGCAAAGGCAATTGCACAAGTAGGTGGAAATATAATTGCTGTTGGCAGAAATCAATCTGAACTTAACAGTCTTGGAAAAGAATTAAAAAAATTTAAAGTTAGTTACATTCCATTTAATTGTGATGTTAATGATTATGAAAAATTAAAAAATTTTATTATAAAACTTAAGAAGATAGATATTTTGGTTAATAATGCTGGAACTAATTTGCCAGAGTCTTTCTTAAATGTAAAAAAAACATCTATGGAAACATTATTAAATGTAAATACTAAAGCTGTTTTTAATGTGGCTCAACTATGCGCTAACCAAATGATTAAATTAAAAAGAAAAAATTGTTCAATAATAAATATTTCATCTATTTTTGGTTTAGTAGCAGGTCAGAAGAGATCAGTTTATAGTATGACTAAGTTTGGTGTAGAGGGATTAACAAAAGGTATGGCTCTTGATCTTGCAAAATATAATATAAGAGTAAATAGTGTATGTCCTAATATTGTTTTAACACCTAGAACAAAAAAATATTTCTCAGATAAAAAATATAATAAATACGTCAAAGAAAATACTCCTATTAATAAAGTTGTTACCGTTAGTGATGTGGCTACTTCAATAACTTTTTTAGCTTCAGAAGCATCATCTATGATAACTGGATCTTCAATAATAATTGATGGTGGTTGGACAGCAAAATGAGAATAATTTTTTTTTCTTTAATATTAATCTTACAAATAAAAGTTTTAAATGCACTGGAGTTTCAAGGTAAATTTGAACAAGGTTCATTTATACTAGGAAAAACTAGTCCAGACTCAAAAATTCAAATTGACAGTAAAAAAATAAGAGTATCAAAAGATGGCTTTTTTGCTTTTGGACTAGATAGAGATAGAAAAAATGATGTTGTAATAAAAGTAACAAAAGATGGAGAAACAAAAACTCTTCAAAAAAAAGTATTTAAAAGAGAATATAAAATTCAAAGAATTGATGGTTTGCCTCCGAAACAAGTCACTCCACCTCCAGAAGTTTATGAAAGAATTAAGAAAGATAACAAACTGATAGGAAAAGCTAGATCATTAGATACGCCTTATGATTTTTTTAAAGATAAATTTATTTATCCTATTGATAAATATATAATTACAGGTGTTTACGGTAGCCAAAGAATTTTAAATGGAAAACCAAGAAGACCCCACTATGGGATAGATTTTCATGCACCTGAAGGCACCCCAGTTAAAGCAATGATGGATGGTGAGGTTACTTTGGCTGAGGATGATATGTACTTTACTGGAGGAACAATTATTTTTGACCATGGTCATGGTGTGAGCACTTTATATATGCACATGAAAGATATTAACGTAAAAGTTGGACAAAAAATAAAACAAGGTCAAATAGTTGGTACTCTTGGACAAAGTGGGAGAGCAACAGGCCCTCACTTAGACATTAGACTTAATTGGTTTAATATTAAATTAGACCCTAAAACTATTCTTGATTAATTATGTTAGATCCTAAAGATTTAAATTATTTCAATTTTGGAAAAATTGAAAATGAAAAATTTTGGCGTAGACTTGGCGGTGAGCCAAATTTTGATAATAAATCTATTTTAGATTTTGGTTGTGGTCATGGATCTTTATGTATTGAAATGGCCAAAAAAAATACAAGTTCTGTTCAAGGTATAGATTTAAATGAAAAACTTTTAGATTTTGCAAGTAATAATTTAAGAGAAAATTTTAGTGAATTAAAAAATAAAGTTTCTTTTAAAAAAAAAGATATATTGAAAGATGATTTCAATCAGCAATTTGACTATATTGTAACAAAAGATACTTTTGAGCATTCCGAAAATTTACCTGAAATTTTGGATAGATTTTACAATTTGTTAAAAAAAAAGGGAAAAGTTTTCGCTGGTTTCGGTCCACTATACAATTTTTATAATGGCGACCACGGAAGAACACAATTAAAATTACCTTGGCTACATGTAATATTGCCGGAAAAATTTATTATTAAAAGATATAATAACAAAAATTCAACAAAAATAAAAAGGATTGAAGATTTAGGTTTGAGTAAATACTCTTTTGACGATTATAAAGATATTTTTAATAAATCAAAATTTAAAATAGATTTTTTTGTAATAAATCAATCTGATCACCCAGTTTCAAAAATTTTTAATTTGTTGAGTAATTTTAAAATTTTAAGGGAATACTGTACTTATAATATTTATTGTATTTTAAGTAAGGATTAATTTAATCCCTTTTGAGGCCTCATGTCTTCTTTTTTTATACCTGCTACTCTTACTGGTTTTTTCATTGCATCTCTTCTAAATGGCTCACCTAATTCTTGATTTAGTATAACCTCAATAAAAGTTGTAATTCCTTTTTTTTGATCTTCGCATGATTGTTTTATTGCTTTTGTTGTTTCTTCCATAGTTCTGACGGTTACACCTTTTAAACCACAAGCATTAGCAACTTTTGCATAGCTTAACTCTGGGTCAAGTTCTGTTCCTATAAAATTATTGTCGAACCATAAAGTAGTGTTTCTTTTTTCTGCACCCCATTGGTAATTTCTAAATATCACCATAGAAATTGCTGGCCATTCTTCCCTGGCGCATGAGCTCATTTCATTCATGCTAATTCCGAATGCTCCATCACCAGCAAAACCAATTACAGGAGTGTCAGGGCAACCAATTTTAGCACCTAAAATAGATGGAAAACCATAACCACAAGGACCAAATAATCCAGGAGCTAAATACTTTCTTCCTTTTTCAAAAGTTGGATAAGCATTACCAATTGCACAATTATTACCAATATCGCTTGAGATAATTACATCTTCAGGCATTCCAGCTTGAATAGCTCTCCAAGCTTGTCTTGGTGACATTCTATCTTTATCTCTTTCTCTTGCTTCTTTATTCCAAACTGTGCCTGGATCATCATCTTCATGGTCTAAACTAGAAAGTTTTTGTAGCCATGCAGATTTTGTTTGATGTATTAAATCTTTTCTTTTTTGTCTGTCAGTATCACCAGCTTTAGGTGACAGTTTATTAATTATTTGTTGTGCTACTAATTTTGCATCACCACATATTCCAACTGTAACTTTTTTAGTTAAACCAATACGATCGGAATTCATATCTACTTGAATAATTTTTGCATTCTTTGGCCAATAATCTATTCCATAACCTGGTAATGTAGAAAATGGATTAAGTCTTGTGCCTAACGCTAATACCACATCAGCCTTTGCAATTAATTCCATTGCTGCTTTTGAGCCATTATAACCTAAGGGTCCAACTGCTAATGGGTGACTTCCTGGAAAACTGTCATTGTGTTGGTAACCAGAACAAACTGGTGCATCTAATTTTTCAGCTAACTTTACACAGTCTTGTATTGCTCCACCTATAACAACTCCTGCTCCCGATAAAATAACTGGAAACTTAGCATCTGAAAGCAACTTTGCTGCTTCTTCAATTGCTGCAGCGCCACCGGCTTGTCTCTCTAATCTTACTATCGGTGGTAAATCAATATCAATCACTTGTGTCCAATAATCT
The DNA here is from genome assembly GCA_000419545.1 of Candidatus Pelagibacter ubique HIMB058. Classification (GTDB taxonomy): domain Bacteria; phylum Pseudomonadota; class Alphaproteobacteria; order Pelagibacterales; family Pelagibacteraceae; genus Pelagilacustribacter; species Pelagilacustribacter ubique_B. Next base: position 11,249 of record ATTF01000016.1, on the reverse strand, counting down.
CTTGGAACATTAATTTGTGCTGGAGCTGAACCTCTAATGGCTTTTTCAATTACTCTATTTAAAACTTCTGCAATTCTAGAAGGATCTCTTACTTCTTCTTGATAACAAACCATATCTTTAAATAAATTCATTTGCTCAACTTCTTGGAAACCTCCTTGTCCCATTGTTTTGTTAGCAGCTTGAGGTGTAACTAATAAAAGCGGTGTGTGGTTCCAATAAGCTGTTTTAATTGGTGTAACTAGACCTGTAATCCCTGGTCCGTTTTGAGCAACAACCATAGACATTTTTCCTGTAGCTCTAGTATATCCGTCAGCAATTAGTCCTCCGTTAGTTTCATGAGCAACATCCCAAAATGTAATTCCTGCGTCTGGAAAAATATCTGATATTGGCATAAATGCAGAACCAATAATTCCAAAAGCATGTTCAATTCCATGCATTTGTAAAACTTTTACAAAAGCTTCTTCCGTCGTCATTTTTGCCATATGAATTCTTTCTTATTATTTAAAAAACTTACTTTAAATATACTAAATTTTAGTCTATATCCATTGGATAATTTATGTCTAAACCTGATCTCATTATTCACGATGAAAAAGATAACGTAGGGGTTGTTGTTATAGAAACCACTAAAAAAGGCCAAAATTGCAATGCCTGGATTATGGAAAATGACAAAACAATTAATGTTCCATCAAACAATGAAGTTCCGCTTGGACATAAAATCGCACTTAAAGATTTAAAAGTTGGAGACACGATATTTAAATACGGTCATGACATTGGAAAAGTAGTTAAAGAAATCAAAAAAGGTGAACATGTCCACGTTCACAACGTTAAAACAAAGAAATGGTAAAATAGATGAATATTCCAAAAAGTTTTTTAGGTTACAAAAGAGAAAATGGTAGAGCTGGTACGCGTAACCACGTAATTATATTACCTGTTGATGATATCTCTAACGCATGTGCTGAGGCAGTAGCTAATAATATTAAAGGAACAATTGCATTACCTCACTCTTATGGAAGATTGCAATTTGGAGCAGATTTAGAATTACATTTCAGAACTATGATTGGAACAGGAAGAAATCCAAATGTAGCAGCAGTTATTGTAATTGGTATTGAACCTAAGTGGACCAAAAAAATTGTTGATGGGATCGCTGAAACTGGGAAGCCAGTTGAAGGTTTTCATATTGAAAGAAGTGGAGATATTCAAACAATAATGAAAGCTTCAAAAAAAGCTCAAGAATTCTCTATATGGGCATCAGAAAAACAAAGAGAAGAATGTCCGTTAAGTGATTTATGGATTTCAGTTAAATGCGGTGAGTCAGATACAACATCGGGTCTTGCGTCAAACCCAACTGTTGGAAATTTAATGGATAAATTAGAACCTCTAGGAGTTCACTTATGTTTTGGAGAAACATCCGAGCTAACAGGAGCTGAACAAGTTTGTGCTAAAAGAGGTGCCACACCTGAAGCGGAAAAGAAGTTTATGAAAACTTGGAGTGAATATAATGATTTTATTTTAAAAGAAGCAACAAATGATTTATCAGAAAGTCAACCCACTGCAGGAAATATTGCAGGGGGACTAACAACAATTGAAGAAAAAGCTTTTGGAAATTTTCAAAAAATCGGATCAAGAAAATTTATTGATGTTTTAGAGCCAGCTGAGGAACCCAAAAAAGGTAAAGGTTTATATTTTATGGATACTTCATCCGCTGCAGCAGAATGTGTAACTCTACAAGCTGCTGGTGGTTTTAACATTCACTTATTCCCAACTGGTCAAGGAAACATTATTGGAAATCCAATAGAACCAGTTGTCAAACTTACAGCAAACCCTCTTACTGCAAAATTAATGAGCGAACATGTTGATTGTGATGTATCAAAAATTTTATCAAGAGAAATGAATCTAGATCAAGCTGGAGACAAACTTATCGAAACCACGATTAAAGTTGCAAATGGAAGACTTACATGTGCTGAAGCTTTAGGTCATAGAGAGTTTGTCATGACTAAATTATATAGAAGTGCTTAATGTCTTCTGCTCAAGAAGATTGTATTTTCTGCAAAAAAATTAATTGTAAAGTTTTAGAAGAAACAAAATATTTCTTCATTATCAGAGATACTGCTTACCCTGTAACAGAGCATCACACATTAATTATTTCTAACAGACATGTTTCAAATTTTTTTGAATTAAATGATGAAGAAAATAAAGAGTTGGCTCAAATATTAAAAAATCAAAAAAAAGAACTTCAAAATTTAGATAAAACAATCACAGGGTTTAATGTCGGAGTTAATATTGGTAAAGATGCCGGGCAATCAATCATGCATTGCCATATTCATTTGATACCAAGAAGAAAAGGTGATGTTGAAGATCCAAGAGGTGGAGTTCGAGGTGTAATTCCTGCAAAACAAAAATACGAAAGGAAATAAGTTATTTTACTGGGAATTTTACTTCTTCTTTTACTTTTGGTTTTTTTCTTAAATCACTTATTATTTTTCTTATCACAGAAGCACCAACACCTAACACAATAGCTAAAATTATAGCAAATGCACCATATAGGAATGGAAAATCATTTGATAATTTTAAAGTAAATTCAGCAAACTCGCTTAAATCGTTATTTACGATTTGGTTTTCGTTCACTAATTTTGACTCTTCTCTGAAAAAATTATCATAGGCAATTGCAATTGATACTGCACATAATAAAAGTGCGAATAAAGATTTAAGATCAGCTCCTTTAATATATTGGCCAAGTTTTTGTCCTAGTTGAACTCCTACAATTGAACCTAGAATTAAAGGAACAACTAAATAAAGATCGATAGATCCATAGTTAAAAGAGTGTAATACAGTTACAATTGCGCTTATAAAAATAGTTACAAAAAGTGAAGTACCTGGAATTAATTTTACTGGCATGCCTACTATATAAATCATTGCTGGTACCATTAAAAAAGCTCCACCAATTCCCATCATTGATGCAATAAAACCTACAATTAGACCCAAAAGTATTGGGGTAAAAGCACTTTCATATAATCTTGATTTTGGGAACCTCATTCTTAAAGGTAAACCTTGAAACCAATTATGATCATGAAGTTTTCTTTTAACTACAGTCTTTTTACTAAGTCTGTTTGACTCTCTTAAGCTTTCAATTAACATTAAAGTTCCAACAATTGCGAGCAAATACATGTACAGCAATGAAATGATTAAACTTATTTTACCTATACCTTCAAAGTACGAAAAAGTAATTATTCCTAAAATAGTACCAACTGTACCGCCTGCAACAATCATCAATCCCATCTTGTAGTCTAAAGTATTTTTAAACCAATGAGTTAATGAGCCAGAAACTGAAGTTGCTAAAATATTATTTACTTCATTAGGAACTGCATAAATTGGAGGGATGCCCATAAAGATTAGGAATGGGGTCATTAAAAAACCTCCTCCCACACCAAAAAGGCCAGACAAAACTCCAACTAATAAACTTAGAAAAAGCAATAAAACGATGTCGATGTTAACTTGAACAACTGGAAGATAGATTTCCAACATACTTCTAAGTATGCCTCAAAGTTTAAGAAGTCAATACTAATATATTGTAGCTCCAAAGACTTTTATCTGATCACCTTCTATGCCTAAGACCAATCTTCCTAAAAATTCACCAGAAACAGTATTACTTTCTTGTTTATACAAAACAGTTATAAAACCATCTCTTCTAATACAGCCTAGAAATCCTGGATTATCTTTTAAACTTGTAAGTAATTTATTATTTGCCCATTGTTTACCAAGCTCTACTTCATTTGCACCGTAAAGCATTTGAGATGAAAAATCTTTAGTAAAACTTCCATAATCTTTATTATTGGATGATCTGATTAGATTTTCCCAAATAGGGTTTGCAATTTTGACGATTTCCTCGTCAGTTTTTTCTAATAAATTCATTAATGATTAAGAGGCTTTCTTTTCTTTTTCGTCGCCAACAATATGGTAAACAGGCATTTTTTCTAAACTAAACTTACCTGTCTTTGGATCTCTTCTTGAAACTGTTAAACAATGCCAATTTTCATCATCTAATTTTAGTTTATCACCTCTGTAATAGTAACCCGGCCAACGTGTTTCTTCTCTAAATAAAGTGTGCTCAGTCACACATTGAGACGTTAGCGTTCTATGTTTTAACTCCCATGCTCTCATTAATTGGTGATAGTCTTCAGCACCAACATGCTCCAAGTCTTCTTGTAGCCAATCTAATAGTTCTAAGCCTTTTTTAAGTAAATTATCATTTGTCATATAATTAGCAGTTATACCACCAACATATTCATCCATTATTTTTTGTAATCTTTGTAAACCTTGAATTGGAGAAATATAACTTGGTGATACAGTTCCTCCAGTTATTTCATTTCTATTTACTGTGTAATTATCAAGAGGTTTATAAATAATTTCTCTAAATTCATCACATTGTTTGTCAGAAACTTTTAAGTCTGCTGCTTTTTGATCTTCAATATATTTTACTGCTGCTTTAGCTGCTAATCTACCTTCTGTGAAAGATCCTGAAGAAAATTTATGTGCGCTTCCTCCAACAGTGTCCCCTGCTCCGAATAAGCCATCAACTGTTGTCATTCTATTGTAGCCCCAGAAATATTCTTTGGGAGCAATATCTTCTGGTCCACTAACCCATGCACCAGAACATGTTGCATGTGAGCCCATTACATAAGGTTCAGAAGTTGTTAATTCAGGATTAGTATATTTTGGATCAATGTTTTGTGATGCCCATACTACAGCTTGACCAACGGTCATACCTAAGAAGTTCTCCCAACCAACTGTTTCTAAATGTGGATCTTGGAAGGCTTCTTTAGTAACCATGTGGATTGGTCCACCACCTGCCATAACTTCTTGGATAAATGCGTGATTTCTTAAACAAGTTGGAACTGGATGATGATCAATGTATTCACCAACTAATTTTTTAGTTTGATCGTACCATTTCTTCTCATAGTTTTCACCGTTAGCATTTTGAGTGTAAGTTTTTAAATGTAAGAAGTAAGCTCCAACAGGACCATATCCATCTTTAAATCTGCATAACACAATTCTATTTTCCATTTGTGTCATCTTAGCTCCAGCTGCAATAGGCAAAGCATATGCAGAACCGTTACTCCAAGGGGCGTACCAAGTTCTACCCATTCCTTCACCAACAGCTCTAGGTTTGAAAATATGTGAAGCGCCGCCAGCTGCTACAATTACAGTTTTTGCTCTAAACACATGATAATCACCTGTTCTCATATTAAATCCAACTGCACCACCAACTCTGTTTTCTTTATTCTCATCCATTAACAAATGAGTGATCATTATTCTGTTATAAATTTTATCTGCAGATTTCTTTGCTGCTTCAGCAACAATAGGCTTATAGCTCTCACCATGTATCATGATTTGCCATTTACCTTCTCTTTGGTATCTTCCTGTTTTTTTATCTTTCATCATTGGAAGACCCCATTCATCAAACATATGAACTGTAGAGTCTACGTGTCTTGCCATGTCGTAACCTAAATCTTCTCGAACAAGACCCATTAAATCATTTCTTGCATATCTTACGTGATCTTCAGGTTGGTTTTCGTTCCATCTCATTCCCATATAACAGTTTATAGCATATAGGCCTTGAGCTACTGCTCCACTTCTATCTATGTTAGCTTTTTCAACACAAATGATTTTAAGATCTCTTCCCCAGTGTCTGGCTTCAAAAGCCGCGCCTGTACCGGCCATTCCGCCGCCAACAACTAAAACATCGCAATTTTCGTGAATTGTTTTATTTTTTGGCATTAGTAGTAAACACCTTTTTTAAATGAATTTTTGCTTATTGTAGGTAAATCTTTTTTTGTATCTAAACCCTCTGGCTCTGAGTATAAAACTTGAGAATTCATTTCTCCTTGTCTTGGTTTATCGCCTTCGGCAAGTTTTGGAATAAATTTACCCCAAGGCTTTGTGGTTATTGGAGAAACAAAGTTTTTTTCAGTTCCATTTCTAAATTTAATTTTCCATGAGATGGTTCCTTTTTCCTCTTCCCTTCTCACTCTTACACTGTGACCCATTGGAGCAAAATCTGCGTAACCTCTTACATCGATTGCATGATTAGGGCATGCTTTAACACACGAATAACATTCCCAGCAAAAATTTGGTTCAATATTTTTAGCTCTTCTGATTGTCTCATCAATATGCATGATGTCTGATGGGCATATGTCAACACAGTGACCGCAACCATCGCATCTTGTCATATAAACAAATGTTGACATTAATTAATCTCCCTTAAAAAGGTTTGTATATTACAATTTATATTTATACTAGTTTTTAATTTCATGTTTCTTAATAATGTTTCGGTTGTTCTCTTTTAATACCAAGTCCAAATTGTTCTGGCGCGTCTGCTGGTGGTGGCAAATTGTCTCTTGAGCCATCAGCTTCTGCTAAATTTTTTTGTATTGCTGCTCCTGGTTTATAAAACATATGAGCAAATTTAGACCAATAAACTCCTCCAAATAAAACTAGATTAGCTAGAATAAATAAAACTAAAAATAAATAACTAAGACCAGTCATTCCAGAAGATTGTGTGTAGGACCATGCTAATCCAAAAGTTGCACAAGCTAATAATGCTAAAACAAATAAATCTGCTGTAATAATTCGATACCAAGGGTGAGCTTCGGCTGACACGTCAACTCTTAAAAAAAACCAAAACCAATAGCCACCAATACAAGTCATAATTGCTCCGACATGCCAAATAATTGGGACTAAAGATGGTGCCTGGGCGCCATTTGAATATTTAAATATTAATACTGCAGAACCTATCCAAAATAAAATTGTTCCATACATACCTAGCACATGTGCTAATCTTCTTTTACCCATTCCTAATTCTGAAGTTGTTGCAATATCGTGAGCTACAGTTTTAAGAATAACAGCAGTTTTTTTTCCTGTACTTAATTCTTCTTTAGCCGATTTTTTAGCCTTTTGTGCATTTCTAAAAAAATAAACTACATTTTTTTTATGCAACATATCTAAAGCAACTCCAACTACTATTAACAATACCATTGCAACTACAAAGTATTGCATTACATAGGCTGGGATCACTGTTGCTAATTCGGCGAAGGGATTATTATAAAACATTATATTTTGTATTATTTTGATTAATTAAGGTCAAGGTAGAAAGGGTCCCAATCTACTTTAGTTTCCCCTCTTTTCTCATCTGCTCACGTATTTTTGTAGCTGAAATTTGTTGAGTTTTTTCATCTAAAACGATTTCTTCAATTTTATAGCCTACACCTCGACCGTAACAAATGTTGGTGATATTAGGAACTAAAGTTACTTGTATCCTGTTTTTATAATCTTTAAGAGCTTCAAATATATTTTTCTTTACTGTTTCAAAATCGAAAGGATTGTCATCGACACCATTAACATCCCTGACCATGATATTTACTTGACCAGTTTTTTTTAAGGTTTCTTCAAATAACTTTTGATGACCAGCATGCCATGGCTGCCAACGGCCCAACATCTGGGCTGTGGGATGTTTATTATCCCACTTATGGTTATCATTCTTCATTTTAAAGAAGCTTAAGCTGCTACTTGTAAATTATGCTTAGCAGTCATACCGCTTAAAAAATTCCAAAGATATTTAGCTGTAGATAATGCAGCTTTCTCTGCTTTTTTCTGCTCTTCTTTAGATAAACCGTCTAATAATTTTTCACATTCTGCTCTGTGATGAACATCAGCTGATTTATGAGCTTCGAAAAATTCTAGGCCTTTTTTAGAGCTACATCCATAGTGATTTTTTAAACCTTGAATTTTTGTTTCTGCTATTTCAGGTATTTGTCTTTCATACGTATATAAAGAAGCTAAACCTTCAGCATAAGATGCTCTTCCTTGTTTAAAAAAGTTATCAATCATATTTTTTGTAAAATCTTCTTGCTTAACTGTTTCTATTTTTTCTGGATCAGCACCCATTTCTGTTGCAAAATCTTTCCATAACCTTGGATGATCTGCGTCTTTATTTTCTTCGTCTTGAAGATTTTCTAAAAGAATTTTTCTTTTTTCGATATCTTCACATAAGGAGTGTGTCGCGCTTATATATCGTGGAAATGCCTTTACGTGCTGGTAGTATTGTTCAGCGTAATCTTTAATAATTTCTCTTGTTAATTTCCCATCGTTCCAAGATCTATAAAATGGGTGATTTAGTAAGTGGTATTGGTCTAATTTTTTATTTAGTTCTTGTGAAAACATTTAATCTCCTTTGTTATTTAAAAGTTAATAGAAAAAAGTCTTGGATTAAACAAAAAAATATCCACACCTTATAGTTGAAGCGTTTTAAATGTTCACGTTTTGATTCACTTTTGATTCACTTTGAGACTCAAAATACAACCTTAGATAGTTTGTTCAGTTCTCACTATTGGTTTCTCATCTATTGGTAGGTGAACTAATGTTGCAAAAATAGATAAAGCGATAGCAATATACCAAGCGTAATCATAGCTTCCATATACATCGAAATAGTAACCTCCAAGATAAGCGCCTGCAAAAGCACCTAATTGATGACTTAAAAACACAATACCGAAGAGCAAACTTAAATACTTTGTGCCAAATATCTGTGCAACTATTCCATTAGTTGGAGGTATGGTTGATAGCCAAAGCATACCAAATGTACATCCAAAGAAAATTGCCATGTAAATTGATGGTGGTGAAAAAATAAAAATACAGATAATTACTGCTCTTAGAAAGTACAACGCGCTTAAAAGTTTTTTCTTACTGTATTTAGTTCCTAAGTATCCAATACCTAGAGTGCCAGCTATGTTGAATAAACCAATTAATGATAAAATAATTGTAGCAGACCAACCGCCTAACCCTCTATCTTGCATATATCCAGGTACATGTGTTCCAACTAATGTAATTTGAAAACCGCAAACAAAAAAACCTAAAACCAGCAAAATATAACCTTTATGAGTAAATGCCTCAGCTAAAGCTTCTCTAAAATTTTGATTTATAATTCTTGTTGTTGAGTTAACTTCAATTTTTTTTGGAATTATAAATAATGAAGCGATTCCTCCAAATAAAATAAAGTAAAGAAAGTATTTTAATGTTTGCTCCCATCCAACAGTCCCTAATGTGTATTTTGTAAAAAGAGGAGCTAAAAAATATCCTACAGATGCTGCAGCAGTAACAATTCCTGTGGCAATAGTTCTTTGCTCATTAGAAAAATGTTTTCCTACTTCCGATACCGGAACACTCATTGCTGTAGCTCCAAGAGCAATACCTACAAGCACACCTAAACTTATTTGAAAATAAATACCGGTATTAGGTCCTGAGTAAAGCATATAAATTCCAATCCCAAATATAACAAAACCAATAAATACAGATTTACTGCCACCAAATTTGTCTGCTAATAAACCAAATATAGGTGCAAACATTCCCCAAAAAAGCATTTGTATCCCAATTGCTAAGCCAAACTCAGTTCTTGTACAATTAAGCCCCTCTTCAAAAGCGCTAAAAAATAATCCAAAAGTTTGTCTCAATCCCATCGAGACTAAGATAGCTACGCAAGCTGCTAGCATTGTTATTAATGCAATTTTGTTTGGAATAAATTTTGTCACTATTTAACGTACCTTAAAGATTTCTTTAAATCATTAATTAAATCTTTTGGTTCTTCTAAACCAATATGTAATCTCACTAAATGCTCATCCTTATTAAATCTAAAGTATCTTCTTCCTTGACTATATTCATCCTTGCTCGCTCTCAACTCTTGCAAAATTGCTAAACTTTCAAATCCACCCCAGCTGTAACCAATACCAAATAATTCTAATGAGTTAACAAATTTTATCACTGAAGATTTATTTTTACTTTTAATTACAATCGAAAATAAGCCTGTTGCGCCTGAGTAATATTTTTTCCAAAGTTTGTAATTTTTACTTGATGGTTTGTGTGGGTAAAGAATTTCGATTATCTTTTTTTGTTTTTTTAAAAAGTTTATGACTATTTTCGTATTTTCATAATGTTGTTTAAGCCTTGTATCCAATGTTCTTAAACCTCTGATAATTAAATAAGCCTCATCAGCAGCCATTCTGTAGCCAGAAAGTTTATAAAAAAACATTACTTTTTTAAAAACTTTTTTATTTACTGCTAGAGAGCCTCCCATTGCATCTGAATGTCCAGAAAAATATTTTGTTGCAGAGGAAAAAGACATATCAAAACCTAGCTCTAAAGGTTTTAAATATAACGGGGTTCCCCAAGTATTATCTAATAATGTTAAAATATTATTTTTTTTAGCTAAACTTATAATTTTAGATAAATCTTGAAATTCGAATGTAATACTTCCTGGATTTTCAACTAAAATCATTTTAGTTTTTTTGGTTACTTTTCTTTTAAGATCTTCGAATGAGTCTGGATTGTAAAATAAAGCGTTTATATTGAATTCTTTAAGAAGCTTTTCAGAAATTTCTTTTGTTGGGCCATATACATTATCAGAAACCAAAATTTCATCTCCAGGTCTACATAAGCTCATTAATGCTAAAGCAATTCCGCCGAAACCTGTACCTGTTAGGAAAACATGGTAAGCATTCTCAAGTTCTTTAAGAATATTTTCAAGCTCTATGGTGGTGGAGCTTCCATATCTACCATAAGAATAATATGTAATTTTTTTGTTTTGTTTAATCTTCAATTCATGCTGTTTAAGCTCTTGCATTGAATTAAATAAGATTGTTGAAGCTCTAGTAACAGATGGATTGGCTGAACGATTTGTGTTATCTTTAGAAGGTCTTTTTAAATAGGTTTTTATTGATTTTTTCATACTTTATATATTTGAAACTTATATAATAATTAGTTAATTAAGATAGATAAAAGGAGGCAAAAATATGGGATACCCTAAAAAACACCGTGGGCGAAGAAAAATTGGCTCAAAAAAAAGAAGAGCGCGAAAAAGAAATAAAAAAAAATAATCTCTAAATAACTTTATGAAAGAAATAACTCAAATAAGAAAATTGAGTCTATGGGTTTTCTTTACTCCTTTGTTGGCAATAAATTTATGTCTTATCATTTCTCAGAATCCTGAGTTTCTTGAAAATACAATTTTTACAGTTGATCAACTTGGTCGGTCAGGATTTTCAATACCTTATTTAGATGGAAGTTTATCTATAAGTAGAGCTTCAAGAACTTTTCCGCAATATTTGATATTTAAACCAGCAATGATTTTTACAGCCATTATTGTTTATTTTTACTGGGTGAATAATAATAATTTAGTAAATAAATTAAAAATAACAAATATAAAT
>ATTF01000015.1 GCA_000419545.1 Candidatus Pelagibacter ubique HIMB058 | reverse complement strand
TAAAAATGAAATTGGTGATTTTAAAATGGATAACTTAAAAGATGAAAGGAATGATGATATTTTAGGTCTATTTCAAGAAAGCTATAATCCTATTGGTCTACATGTTGATGCTGGATTTAATCTCGATGAAATTATATTTAAACAAACTTTAATACCGCTAACTTCAAAAGGAAGTACTGTAATTTTTAAGAATAAATTTTATGGAAACTCAACAAATTTTACCACAGATGAAAATGAGCTTAAAATTAAAGATCTAAAATATGGTCAAAATATAAGATCATCTGAGCATCTTAAAATGTACGATAAAAAACCTTTTGATACGCTTGCTCATAAAAAATATTTAAATCATGAGAAAATTGAAAATTTAGCTGGTCTGGAAATTGACTTAGTTTATGAATGGGAACTAGGTTCAATGCTTATTTTCGATAGGACTAGACTTCATTGCTCATCAAGTGTGATTGAAGGGAAGAAAATTGGTCTGACTACATTTACTAAAAAGTAAAAATTTTTAAGTTATGCCTAATAAAATTTCAAGAAGCTTAGTAAAGTTAATTCTACCTGTTATTTATAAAATATTAGTCAAATTTAAGTTAAATAGACGAGTAATAAATTTTTTAAGCGATAAAAGTTATAGAAGTAACGATCAGTACAATTTTTCTAGCTTAATATCAGGTTTATTGAAAAATGAAAAAATAATATCTTTGGATGTTGGTGCTCAAGGAGGTTTTAATTCTGATAAGTTTTTTCCTTCTAAGTATAATTGTTTTTTTAAAGAAATACTTATTGAACCAATTAATTCAGAAGCTGAAAAGCTTGAAAATAAAAAGTTTATAATTAATAAAGGTTTATGGAGCAAAAAGGAGAAAAAAAAATTAAACATTTTAGACAACAGACTAGGTAGCTCATCTATGTATGAGCCAGATGAAGAATTTTTTGATCTTCATAATTTAAAAAAAAAGGATTATGATAATTATAAAATAACACGTTCTATAGAAGTAGAATGTGATACTTTAACAAATCAACTAAAAGAATTAGAAATCAATAAATTAGACTATCTAAAAATAGACACTCAAGGAGCTGAATTAGAGATTTTAAAAGGAATAGGTGAGTATCGTCCTTTGTTAATAAAAACAGAGGCTCACTTTTTCTCAATGTACAAAAATGTACCTAATTGGAATAAGCTTGTAAGTTTTCTTTATGATTTGAATTATACACTAATAGATTTTAAAGGTATTGGAAATCACAGCACTAGAATTCCTGCCGAGGCAGATATGATTTTTATTCCAAATTTTAATAATAAAATTGGTAAAAAATTAATTTTGGATAATAAAGATAAATTTATCAGTTTAATGCTAATATTTGGCCAATTGAAAATTTTACAAGTTATTTTGAAAAGATTTCAAATAGTATCAAGTAATTTGGAAAAATTAGAAGACAATTATTTTAACTAATGGCTATCTACGACTGCTTTCAATACTTCAATGAAGATCATATGGTTGATCTTCGTTTAAATATTTTAGATGAATTTGTTGATTATTTTATAATATCGGAGTCCACAAAAACTCATCAAGGAAAAGACAAAAAAATTAACTTTGACATTAATAAATTTTCTAGATTTAAACATAAAATAAAGTTTATTGTTGCAGACTATAAAAAAGAGATAAATTTCACCAAACATACTGGGGGCGAATCTCCTATAGAGCAACATCAAAGAAATTCATTAATTGAAGGACTTAAAAATGCCTCTAATGAGGATCTTGTAATTTTATCTGACTCAGATGAAATACCAGATTTAACAAAATTATCTGAGATAAATAATAAAAAAAAATACATAGCATTTTGTCAAAAAATGTTCATGTACAAACTAAATCTTCAAAATTTAAATGAAAGTAATTGGATTGGATCTAAAATAACAAAAGTAAAATATTTAAAATCCATGCAAGAATTTAGAAATATGAAGTTTAAAAATTACCCGTTTTGGAGAATAGACAAATTTAGTCAACAAATCATAAATGGAGGTTGGCATTTTTCTTTTTTACAAACCCCAGGTCAGATTTATAATAAAATAAAATCATTTTCTCATGGTGAATTTGATCAAGAGGATCTGAATATAAAAATAATTGAAAAAAAAATATTAGATAATGAAGATATATTTGGACGAGGAAATAAATTGAAAAAAATTGATATAGATAATAGCTATCCAACATATATTACTAAAAATATAAATAAGCTTTCTGATTGGATAATTTAGGTATGGTGCGCCGGATAGGAGTCGAACCCATAACCTCCGGAGCCGAAATCCGGCGCTCTATCCAGTTGAAGCTACCGGCGCAATATTATTAATTTAAATTAATTTATGAATAATACAATTAAATTTTTAGTAGATGAGAATAGCAGTGGAAAAAGGCTAGATGTTTTTTTAACTGAAAATATAAGTCATTTAACCAGATCATTTTTAAAAAAGTTAATTGAACAAGAGCAGGTAAAACTCAATAAAAAAATTCTCACCTCGCCTTCAACTAAAGTAAAAGTTAAAGATCAAATTTCTATTAATATTATTATTGAAAATGATGAACAAAATATTAAACCAAAAAAAATCGAATTAGATATTGTTTATGAAGATAATGATATTTTAGTAATCAATAAACCAGAAGGTATGGTAGTTCATCCTGGTGCCGGAAACTATGAAAATACATTAGTTAATGCATTGCTATTTAAGTACAAAAAAAAATTATCTGATGTTAATGGACCTTTGAGACCAGGTATTGTCCATAGAATTGATAAAGAAACAAGTGGTTTACTTGTAATTGCAAAAAATAACTTAGCGCACTCTAATTTAGGTGAACAATTTAGCAATCATAGTATAGAAAGAAAATATCTCTGTTTAGCATGGGGAATTATCAGGCCTTTAAATGGAAAAATAGTTACATTAATTTCAAGAGATAAAAAAAATCGTCAATTAATGGCTGTAAGTGAAATTAATGGAAAGAAAGCTATTACAAACTATAAAACCATAAAAGTTTTCAATATTAAAGATATTCCTAAAATAAGTTTACTTGAATGTGAATTAGAAACAGGAAGAACACATCAAATTAGAGTTCATTTAAAATATAAAGGTACATCTTTGCTTGGAGACAAACAATATGGAAAAAAAAATATAAAATTTAAAAAAATTCATAATGATTTTTTTATTAAATTGAATAAGCTATCTGGGCAGGCATTGCATGCTAAAACAATTGGGTTTGCTCACCCCAAAACAAAAAAATTTATGAGTTTTAATTCAGAACTACCTGACGGCTTTAAAAAAATATTGAATTTGCTAGAGAATTTAAGCAGTTGAAATAACTAATCTAATATATAAATAAATGTCATGGGACAAGAAAATCAAATAAGTAATTTACCCGTTCCTTCTGTTGGAGGTTTGTCTGTTTATTTAGCACAAATTAAAAAATTTCCTATGCTTGATGCAGAGGAAGAATACATGCTGGCTAAAAATTGGAGAGACAATGGAAATTTAAAAGCTGCTCATAAATTAGTAACTAGTCATTTAAGATTAGTTGCTAAAATCGCAATGGGTTACAGAGGTTATGGATTACCAGTTAATGAATTGATATCTGAAGGTAATATTGGATTGATGCAAGCAGTAAAAAAGTTTGATCCTGATAAAGGTTTTAGATTAGCAACATACGCTATGTGGTGGATTAAAGCTGCAATACAAGAATATGTTTTGAGGTCATGGAGTTTAGTTAAAATGGGCACGACAACAGCTCAGAAAAAACTTTTTTTTAATTTAAAGAAGCTTAAAAACCAAATAGCTCCTAATCAAGATGGAGATTTAAAAGATGACCAAGTTAAAGAAATTTCTAAAAGATTAGATGTAGAGTCACACGAAGTTGTAAATATGAACAGAAGAATGATGGGTCAAGAAAAATCCCTAAATGATCCCATCAAAAGTGGGGAGACCGATGAATGGCAAGATTGGTTAGTTGACGATAGCTTAGATCAAGAGCTTATTGTTTCACAAAAGCAAGAGTATGACGACAAGAAGGAATTATTAGAAAGTGCAATGAAAATTTTAAATGAAAGAGAAAAAGAAATAATTACAGCAAGAAGACTTTCTGAGGAACCTGAAACTTTAGAAGATTTAAGTAAAAAATATAAAATAAGTAGAGAGAGAATAAGACAAATTGAAACTAAAGCATTTGAAAAATTACAAAAATCTATGATTAACGCTAGTAAATCAAAAAATTTATTGCCAGCAAATTAATTGCCAAAAGGATCTTCAACTAAAATTGTATCATCTCGCTCAGGGCTAGTTGATATACTTGATATTTTAGCCTCAATAAAATCTTCTAATGCATGAATATATTTTCTTGCATTATCTGGTAAATCTTTAAAATTTCTTATTCCTTGTGTTTTGCTCTTCCATCCAGGATATGATTTATAAATTGGTTTTATATTAAACTGATCCTCAGAAGCTGCTGGTAAATAATCTATTTTTTTTCCATTTAATTCATAGCCGATGCACATTTTAATCTCTTCAAGTTCATCTAAAACATCTAACTTAGTTAAAGCTATACCGTGAATTCCTGAAATTTTAATTGTCTGCCTAACTAAAACTCCATCAAACCATCCGCATCTTCTTTTTCTAGCTGTAACAGTGCCAAACTCTTTTCCTCTTCTACCTAAACTTTCGCCTATTTCGTCATTCAACTCTGTTGGGAACGGTCCACTACCTACTCTAGTAGTATATGCTTTTGTTATACCTAAAACGTAATTAATTTTGTTAGGACCACAACCTGATCCTGTAGCAGCCATTGCAGGTACAGTGTTTGATGATGTTACAAATGGATAAGTACCATGATCAACGTCCAAAAGAATTCCCTGGGCACCCTCAAACAATATTTTTTTTCTTGTGTTGCTAAATTCACTTAATTTTAACCAAACAGGTTGAGCAAATTTTAATAACTCTGGAGCAATTTTTAATAGTTCTTTTTTTAAAGTATTTTTTTCAAAAACTTTTTTATTTAAACCTTTTCTAATAGCGTTATGATGTTGTAGTACGTTTTCTAATCTGTTATCTAAATTTGTTTCCGATCTTAAATCCATTACTCTAATTGATCTTCTACCAACTTTATCTTCATAACAAGGACCAATTCCTCTTCGTGTTGTGCCAATCTTTTCTTTTCCAGCTGCGTCTTCTCTAATCTCATCCATTTCTTGATGAAAAGGTAAAATCAAAGATGCTGCTTCAGAAATCATAAAATTATCTGGCGTCACATCAACACCTTGTTTCTTTATTTCATCAATTTCGCTTAAAAGAGCCCATGGATCTATTACAACTCCATTTCCAAGAATAGACATTTTACCCTTTCTCACAATACCAGAGGGTAATAATCTTAGTTTAAAAACTTTTTTATCAATTACTAATGTATGACCAGCATTGTGACCACCTTGGAATCGAACCACTACGTCAGCTTCACTAGAAAGCCAATCCACTATCTTTCCTTTTCCTTCATCTCCCCACTGCGAACCTACAACTGCAACATTTTTCATTATTTGAATTTTTTACTTAGAATAATAGAGTTTAAATGATTGATTGGGCCGTTTCCTTTTCCTAGATTAGTGTTAGTTTTGATTGCATCATTAACATATTTAATTCCAAGCTCACAAGATTTAATCAAATCTTTTCCACATGATAAATACGTTGTTATTGCTGAAGATAAAGTACAACCTGTTCCATGAGTGTTTTTTGAATTATATTTTTTGCTTCTAAATTCTTTAACTGATTTTTTATTTATTAAAATATCAATCATTGTTTTGGATTTTAAATGACCACCTTTAATAAGAATATTTTTAGCACCTAATTTAATTAATTTTTTTCCAGCAAGTATCATATCTTTGGAAGATCTAATTTTTATTTCTGATAATATTTCTGCTTCTGGTATGTTTGGGGTTATTAATAAAACTTTTTTCATTAATTTGGTTTTAATAAATGAAATAGCAGCAGTATTAATAAGTTTTGCTCCGCCTTTAGCAACCATTACCGGGTCTAATATAATTTTTTTTATTTTTATTTTATTAAGAGATTTATTAACTGCTAATATTACCTGTTTTGAGTGCAACATACCTATCTTTATTGCATGTGGACGAATATCTTTAGCTGAATATTCGATTTGATTTGAAATCTCTTTTGGATGAATAGGGATAATAGATTTAACTCCAGTTGTGTTTTGAGCGGTAACAGCAGTGATAGCTGTCATGGCATAACTGCCTAAAGAAGTTACTGTTTTAATATCTGCTTGTATTCCTGCGCCTCCAGAGGAGTCAGATCCAGCTATTATAAGAACTTTAGATTTCAAACGCATTTTTTAATTTATAGATCGTCTGACAATTTTAATGCATTTGTTAAGTAAAGTAGAATTGAAAGATTCACACATAATTCTAATTTTTGGTTCTGTACCGGAAGCCCTTACAAGTAATCTGCCCTGGTCTTTTATAGTATGATTTGCAAGTTTAATTGCTTTTTTACACTTTGGCGTATTAATAATTTCTTTATTTTTAACTTTTATATTAATTAGTTTTTGAGGCACTGACTGATAGACTTTAAATAATTCACTTGCTACTTTGCCTTTTCTCAAAGCAAATAAACATTCTAAGGCTACTAGAAGGCCATCGCCTGTTGTAGCAAATTTACCTAAAATTATGTGTCCTGATTGCTCTCCACCTAAATTATAGTTTTTTTTCTTCATTAATTCTTTAACGTAACGATCGCCAACTTTTGATCTTTTAAAATTAATTTTTTCTTTTTGAAAAAATTTTTCTAGACCGTAATTAGACATTAAAGTTCCAATCACTCCACCTTTCAGAATTTTTTTTCTTTTCCATCTCTTGGCAATCATAGCAATAATTTGATCCCCGTCTATTAATTGGGATTTTTCATCACACATTATTACTCTATCAGCGTCACCGTCTAAGGATATTCCAATATTAGCTTTGAATTTTTTAACATACTTTTTCAATAGCTCAGGATAAGTCGAGCCACACTTTAAATTAATATTTAAACCGTTAGGTTTAATCCCGATTGAAAATACTTTTGCACCTAAATCTGAGAGAATTCTAGGTGCAGATTTATATCCTGCTCCATTAGCACAATCTAAAACTATCCTCATTCCTTTTAGGCTAAAATTACTAGGGAAATTACTTTTTAAAATTTCAATATATCTATCGTTTCCATCTTCTAATCGTTTAACTCTTCCTAAAAAATCTGGTTTTGATAATTGATTAATGGTTTTTTTGTCAATGAGACTCTCAATTTTTTTTTCAATTTTATCTGATAGTTTCATTCCATCTGGTCCAAATAATTTTAGCCCATTATCATGAAAAGAATTATGAGATGCTGTTATCATTATTCCTAGATTTGCTTTCATTTTTTTTGTTAACATTGCTAATCCATTTGTAGGAAGAGGTCCTAAAGTAAAGATATGCATTCCTGCTGAGGCTAATCCTGATACTAGAGCTGGTTCTAAAGTATATCCTGATAGTCTTGTATCTTTAGCAATAATTGCTACCTGCTTTTTTTTCTTTAGGTTTTTAAAATAAGTGCCAGCTGCTAAGCCAAATTTAAAAAATTTTTCTCCATTAATATTGCCTAAATTTACTGTGCCTCTTATACCGTCAGTTCCAAAATACTTTTTTTTCATTTATTTAATAATTTTTCAAATACTAAGATGCCTTGTTTTACCTCTTCAACGTTATGGACTCTAAAAATTTTTACTCCTTGTGAAAGTGAGTATACTATTGAAGATAAGGTTCCACCTATTCTTTCTTTCGTATCATATTTACCAGAAATTTGATTAATAAATCTTTTCCTAGATGTTCCAATTAGTATAGGAAATCCTAAAGAATGAAATATTGAAATCTTATTTAATATCATCAAATTATGTTTCAACTTTTTTCCAAAACCGATACCTGGGTCTAAAATTAACTTCTTTTTATGTTTGTCATTTTTAAAATTTGAAATTTCTTTTTCAAAAAAATCATAAATATCTAATAAGACATGATGATATTTAGGGTTTATTTGCATTGTTTGTGGTGTTCCTTGCATATGGTGAATTATTTTCCATATATTTTTATTTCTTACTGATTTATGAGAATTTTGATCAAATTTAAAACATGAAACATCGTTTACAATGTCTGCTTTTACTTCTACAGCATAATCAATTACCTGGCTTTTCCTCGTATCTATAGATAGCAATGTTTTAGGAAAGCTCTTTTTAAATTTTTTAATTACACTTTTTACTCTTTCGAGTTCATTTTTTGGATTAATAACTTTAGAGCCGGGTCTAGTAGACTCACCTCCTACATCAATTATATCTGCGCCAGACTTGATAAGATTTTTAATTCTTTGGTTAGCTTTTTTAAAGGTATTATACTTTCCGCCATCTGAAAAACTATCTGGTGTCATGTTTATTACGCCCATAATTGCATGGGATTTTTTTCCTAAAAACTCTCTTTTTTTTGTTATTTTTTTTAGATCTTGAATTACTTTTTCTTTTATTTTTTTTGGTAATTTCTTTATGTTTTTTAAATCTACAGTTTTATTTTTTACTATTTTTTTATTTCTAGAAAAAAGTTCAATTTGATTGAAAGATATTGAGTTATCATTGCATAGAGGAAGTGCGAGTTTTTTTTTGACTAATTGTCTTGAGTTTTGACCATAAAAAAAATTACACGCGCGAGTGTAATATTTGGTCATTAACTTATATTGCTGGTTTTGGTTTTAATCCTAGAGAGCCTAGAGCTGATGAAGTTTTGCCATCGTCTTCATCCTCGTCTTTAAAAGATCTAGTTGGTTTGATGTTTTTTAAAATTAAATCCCTAATTTCATCACCTGAAAGTGTTTCGTAAATTAAAAGTGCTTTAGCTAGTTTGTGCAAGTCATCTATTTTTTCGGTTAAAACTTTTCTAGCTCTTTCATATCCTTTGTCTACAATTTTCTTAACTTCCGCATCTATTTTTTTTGCTGTTTCCTCAGACATATTTTGTTGTTTTGTAACTGATCTTCCTAAGAATACTTCTTCCTCGTTATCTCCATATGCAATGGTTCCGAGTTCTGAACTCATTCCATATTTTGTAACCATATTTTTAGCCATTTTAGTAACCATATCTATATCGGATGAAGCCCCAGATGTAACTTTATCATGACCAAAAATAATCTCTTCTGCAATTCTGCCTCCCATTGCGACAGCTATATCGGAGTGCATTTTTTCTCTTGTTACTGAAAGCTGATCTCTTTCTGGTAATCTCATCACCATTCCTAGTGCTCTTCCTCTTGGAATTATAGTTGCTTTATGTATTGGGTCAGAAGCTTTCTCGTTAAGCGCTACAATCGCGTGACCACCTTCGTGGTATGCAGTAAGTTTTTTTTCATCTTCCGACATAACCATTGATCTTCTTTCGGCTCCCATCATTACTTTATCTTTTGCTTCTTCTATGTCTGACATAGTAACAACTCTCTTATTTTTTCTAGCAGCAAGTAAAGCAGATTCATTTATCAAATTCGCGAGGTCTGCTCCTGAAAAACCAGGGGTGCCCCTAGCAATTGTTCTTAATTTTACATCCGGTCCAGTGCTTATTTTTCTCACATGGACTTTTAAAATCGCTTCTCTTCCAATTATATCTGGATTTCCTACAACAACTTGTCTGTCAAATCTTCCGGGTCTTAATAAAGCAGGATCTAAAACATCTGGTCTGTTAGTTGCAGCTATCAGGATAATACCTTCGTTAGTGTCAAAGCCATCCATCTCAACTAGTAATTGGTTAAGAGTTTGTTCTCTCTCATCATTTCCACCGCCTAAACCTGCGCCTCTACTTCTTCCAACAGCATCAATTTCATCTATAAAAATAATACACGGTGAATGTTTTTTTCCTTGCTCAAACATATCTCTTACTCTAGATGCTCCAACTCCTACAAACATTTCAACGAAATCTGAACCTGAAATTGAAAAGAATGGAACGTTTGCTTCGCCTGCAATTGCTTTGGCTAATAAAGTTTTACCAGTACCTGGAGGACCAATTAAAAGAGCACCTTTTGGAATCTTTCCTCCAAGACGACTAAATTTTCTAGGATCTTTTAAAAATTCAACTATTTCTTCTACTTCTTCTTTAGCTTCTTCGACGCCTGCAACATCATTAAATGTGACTTTACCTTGTGCTTCATTTAAAAGTTTTGCTTTTGATCTACCAAACCCCATTGCTCCACCTTTACCGCCTTGCATTTGACGCATAAAAAATATCCACACACCAATAAGCAGAAGCATTGGAAACCACGATAATAATATTCCGAGAAGTGAAGGCATTTTATCTTCTTGTGGTGCAGCTACTATACTCACACCTTTAGAAGAAAGCTTGTCCACTAATTCTGGGTAATTTGGTGAGTAAGTTTTAAATGCTTTTCCATCAGCTAAAACTCCAGAAATATTATTTCCTTGTATCTGGACCTCAACAACTCTACCTGCTTCAACTTCATTTAAAAAATTAGAGAACGCTAAAGAATTTCTCTCTGAATTCATCTTGTTTGGATCTTGAAACATATTGAATAGTCCTACTGAAAGTAGAACAATTATGACCCACATTATTAAATTTTTTACGTTCATTATTCTTAGATAATCATTTATTTGATTTTAACAAGTATACTTTAACATTTAATAAGTTGTAAATAAGACAAAAAGCAACAAATAATCCTTTGTATTAAAGCTTTTCTTTTTTTAGACACAAATTGATACCTTTCTTAAAGAAAATACACCCTCCGAGAGTAGATTTTTTAAAACCCTTTTTGTCGATAGTTCTAATTAAGTTAATAACCTTTTTTGCCCTAGGATCGTAATAGTTTTTTTTAAGTTTTTTAATCGAAGCATTTATAATAGCCATTTTAATCTCATTATTATGTTTTTTAAATTTTTTTAAATTGACCAATATTTCACTATCTTTTTTTTTAATAATTTTACTAAATTCTTTTTTTAAGAAATCATCAAGTGAGTCTCTGCTGTCTGACAAATTACGGATTGATTTGAAAATCTGTTCATATTCAACACCACTTTTTTCTAAAGGTTTTTTTAGGCTTCTAACTTTTGTTCTCAAATATTTTAAATTTTTATTAGATGGGTCTTTTATAAAATTTCCAAAAGTTTTTTTAGAAATTTTAATCAAAAATTCTTTCTTGGTATCTAGCAAAGGTCTATATAAATCAATTTTGCTACTAATTTTACTTTTAGGTCTCATGGCAGATAATCCTCTCAATCCGCTCCCTCTGGATAGCCTTATTAAAAAAGTCTCAACTTGATCCTCTAAATTATGGGCTGATATTAATGACCTGATATTATTTTTTAAACAAAAATTTGAAAGAAGTTCATATCTAATATTTCTAGCTTCACCTTGTATATTTTTCTCAATCTTTTTTTTATTAGAGATAATTTTTAAGTTAATTTGTTTTTTTTGAAGCAAATTTTTAACTTTTTTTGCTTCCTGCAATGAATTTCTTCTTATGTTGTGATTTATCAAAACATAATAAAATTTTGATTTATAACAATATGTATAAGCCTTTGATAAAGCTGCTAAAGCTAGACTATCTGGGCCACCAGATACTGCTACAACAAATTTTTTTTTATTTGTTGAATTTAATTTACTTTTAAAATTAGAAAATATTTTTGATAAATCTTTAAATTCTTTAAAACCGTTCTTAAGATTTACACTTGAATTTTTTTTGCTCATACTGAGCTTTTTGTAACACAGACTTACTAGCTTTTGGGTATTCTTTTTTTAATCCTGAAATCATTTTACATCCTTGATCTTTTTCTCCAAGTTCAACCATGGTAATTCCAAGCTTCAAAAGGTTATCAGGAGCTTTTTTACTTTTGGGATAATTTTGATAACCGTCTAAATAAGCAGTTGCAGCATCAGAATATAATTGTCTTATTCTAAAAGTTTCACCATACCAGTACTGAGCACTTCCTGCTAAATCATGATCTCTATTTTTGTCTATAAATTCTTTTAAAGCAAATTCTGCTGTTTCATAATCTCCTACTTTCATAAAACTTACAGCAAACTCATATTGTTCTCCTGGAGATTTATCCGGTAATAAAGACTCTCTCTCCTGAGGTTCTTCAGTAATAACTGTTTGAGCGCTCTCTATAGAATTTATTGATTGTTCTTTTGGCAAGTTAGTTGTTTCATAAGCAGGTGCTGCTCCAAAATCTTGAGGTTTACTTGATCCTGGAAGTGAAACTTGTTTTTCTTGAGGTGAAGAAACGACTCCATTTTCTAAATCTGAAAATCGAAGTTGTGTATCTGACTGAATTTTTGTTACCCGTGTCGATAGTTTATCTAATTTAAAATTTACTTCCTCAAATTTGTTAGTTAATTCTCTAAATTGATTTTCTATCTCATTTAATTTTAAAAGATGCTTTGTCATTATATCTTCATTTAAGCCATCAGATTTAATTGATGTTAAAACTGAAGATGAAGTGACATCAGATTTTTGGTAAACAGCTTTTTCTAAAGTTTTAAGGTCTTTAGTTATAACTTGTATTTGGTCAGATATTGATTGTAGATATATCTCTTCCTGTTCTGCATTTACAGAACTTACAAAAAAAATAGTTAATAATAATACCGATGTGTATTTGTAATCTTTTAGTCTCATCTTGATTCTTTTTTTAAATTGATAAAATGGCAAAAAAAAGACCCTTTAATATTTCTATTAAAGGGTCTTAATATTTTGTAAAAAATTAATTTACTTTAACTGTTACAGATCTTCTGTTTTGAGACCAAGCTAATGGTGTTGATGCTGGGTTAACAGGTTTTTCTTTTCCGTAACTTATTGTAGAAATTCTTTTTCCAGAAATTCCATAAGTCATTAAATAGTCTTTTGCAGCGTTAGCTCTTCTTTCACCTAAAGCTAAGTTATATTCTCTCGTTCCTCTTTCGTCTGCATGACCTTCGATTGTAACGTTAAGACTTTTGTTCTTTCTTAAATAAGTTGCTTGTTTTCTTAAAGTCTCTCTTGCTGCAGTAGTCAATGAAGACTTGTTAGTTGCAAAAAATATTCTGTCTGGAACACCTGAAGCTAAAAATTTAACCGTTTCTTTTCCAGTGTAAACGTCGCCATCAATGTTTCCTGATTTTTTTGCAGTAGAACATGCACTTAAAATTAAAGTGGTAAATACTACTAGTAATATATTTTTTAAATTCTTATTAAACATCATTTTTTCCCCTAGGTTTATTATTGTGGTTTATTTCAAATTATAAGATATTATTCAAGAGTAAATTACATAAAATTCACCCTCATTTTGATAATAGAGAGGACCAAGATGGGTCTGAAGCGTCGGTTTCAGTATTTAATCTCCTCTCATTATATCCAGTAATGTCAATTGACCATAGTTTTGCTGAGAACCCCTCTCCTTTTGATCCAGCTTTAGTCTCCCTGTAAAAAACTAAAACTCTACCATTAGGAGACCATGAAGGAGCTTCTTGATAGTAATTTTCTGTTAGCAGCCTTTCGCCTGTTCCATCTGTTCTCATTACTCCAATATAAAATCTGCCCTTACGCATTTTAGTAAATGCTATTAGGTCTCCTCTTGGAGACCAAACAGGTGTTCCGTATATTCCGTTTCCAAATGTAATTCTTTTAACTCCACTTCCGTCACTTCTCATTACATATATTTGCTGTAATCCACTTCTATCTGAGTTAAACGCTATAAATTTTCCATCTGGTGAAAATGATGGCGATGTATCTATAGATGAATGATCAGTTATTCTTTCAACAACTCTAGTATCTAAATCCATTGTATAAATATCTGAGTTTCCATCTTTAGCGAAACTCATAACTATTTTTTTTCCATCTGGTGAAAATCTTGGTGCAAAAGTCATACCGGGAAAGTTTCCAACAACTTCTTGTGTGCCAGTTTCAATATCAAGTAAATAAACTCTTGGCATATTTCTAAAATACGACATGTAAGTAACCATTTGACTTGTGGGATTAAATCTTGGGGTTAAAACTAACTCATTTCCTAAGGTTAAATATTTTGTATTAGCTCCATCTTGATCCATAATTGCTAATTTTTTTACTCTTTGGTTTTTAGCTCCACTTTCTGCAACATAAATTATTCTTGTATCAAAATATCCTTCTTCACCGGTTAGCCTTTCATAAATTTTATCAGAGATAATATGAGCTACTCTTCTCCAATTAGACGGTGTAGTGGTAAAGGCCAGAGCAGTCATTTCTTTTGCAGCTGCTAAATCCCAAAGTCTAAATTCTACTTTTAATTTTCCATCTCTAACTAACAATTTACCGGTTACTAATGCTTGAGCTTTTATTAATCTCCAGTCTTCAAATCTCGGTTTTAAGTGTGCGATATCTGGTTTTTGCACGAAAGCTTCTTTTTTAAGTGGATTAAATAATCCTGTTGCCTTAAAATTTTTTTCAACAATTGAGGAAATATTTTCTCCTAATTCTTTTATTTTTAATCCTTCAAAGTTTTCAGATTTAACATCCACATGTAGTGGAGATACTGCTATGGGAAGAGGGTCAAGATTACCCCTTGTGATATCAACTTCAATTAATGCAAAAGCATTTTTAATAAATAGCACCTTAAGTATTAATAAAATTATTAACTTTTTCATCTTACCCTTTAAGCATTTCTGTTGGATTAAAATTTAATTGTATGTTTTTCCATTTCTCATAACCTGTTGGTGGAACTTTTAAAGGCTGGCAAAGTCTAACTGCTCTTAAAGCACTTTCTGCTAAAACTTTATAAAATTTTTGTCCCGGTCTATTCATTCTTTGATGGTCTAAAATTTCTGATTTCATTATTGTTCCATCTTGTTTTAATTCTAATTTAATTCTTACTAGTAAGTTTTCGTCATAAGGTAAACCTAAAGGAACGCTCCAACAACCAAAAATTTGAGCTCTTAGCGCATCTTCCTCTGAAAGAGTTAACCCAGTTGCAAACGAATTTTTTTGGCTACTTTGTGTGATTTTTTGTTTTGCTTTTTCTTTTACAGCTTGTTCTTCTTTAGCTTTATCAATCAGTGCTGCTATTTGGTTTGTATCTATAATTTCTTTCTTCTCAAACTCTGATGATTGCCTTATTTCTGGTTTTACTTCCTCTGGATTTTGTTTCTTTTTAACAATTTGTTTTTCCTCTTTTTTATCATTGGGCAGAGGAATTCTATCAGGCTTTTCTTTAGCCTTAGCGGCAGGTGGAGCTTGCTCTGAAACAAGCCTCTCTTCCTCTTTCTTTTTCTCTTCGATAATTTTTCTAGCTTTTGGTGCATAAGGAATATTAGTCTTGTCTGAAATTTGAATTAACTCTACTGAGACTATCGGAGGTAGATCTATTGGTTCCCTAAGCATAAAAGGTAAGCTTAATATAGTTAACAGGACTATAACAGAGTGGAAAGTAAGAGAATAAATTAGACTTTTTATCATAAATCATTTTAATTTTTATAAGGCTCAGATATTAAAGCTACTTTGGAAAAACCTGCGCCAGAAAGAGTGCCCATAACTTCTAAAACTCTTCCATAATTAATATTTTTATCTCCTCTAACATAAATTCTTGTGTCAGTTCTATTTTTAGCAATAGCTAAAAGTTTTGGTATAAATTTTTGAGCACTAACCTGTATTTCTTGAATATAAATTTCACCTTTAGAATTAATACTTACTGTTAGAGGTTCTTGATCATCAGGAAGTGAGTCCGCTGCTGACTCAGGTAAATCTACCTGTACCCCAACAGTTAATAACGGGGCAGTAACCATAAAAATTATTAATAACACCAACATGACATCCACAAATGGTGTAACATTTATTTCACTCATAGGTTCTTTTCTTGAGCGATTAAATTTAAATGCCATTACTAAATTATTGATAAAAATCTTTTAGAAAAGTTTTCTATTTTTGAAAAATATCTTTGAGTATCACTATTAAATTTATTGTAAGCCACAACAGCTGGTATCGCAGCTAATAAACCTAATGCCGTAGCAAATAATGCTTCGGCTATCCCGGGAGCAACTATAGCTAGACTTGTGTTTCTGGAAATTGCAATTGATTGAAAAGAATTCATAATTCCCCAGACTGTTCCAAACAAACCAATAAAAGGTGCTGTAGATCCTACAGTTGCAAGGAAAGTAAAATTTTTTTCTACTTTTTTCATTTCAGTATCAGTAGCTATTTCAAGTATTCTCCCAACTCTAGCAGATTGAATAGCAGAAGATTGTCGCTTTGTTTTAATCAGTTCTGCCATAGCAGACTTAAAAATTAAAATTGCAGGGTCGTCAGATTTTACAGGCAAACTATTGTTAAAGCTCTCTGCAGATTTTGCTTTCCAAAATTTTTTTTCAAAGTCTTCAATTGAATTATTTATATTTTTAAATAACCTGATTTTATCAAAAATTAGAGCCCATGAGAAAATAGAACAAGCTATTAATAAAATTATAACTGATTTAACTACCCAATCAGCTCTTAAAAAAAGCTTCCATAAGGAGAAATCTGTTGCTCCGCCTAAACCAACAACTTGTGCAGCTATATCCTGTTCCATTAAAACTAAATACTTTTAGAATGTGTCATGAATTTGGCGTTAATAATCGAAATAGGTTTAATTCTCTTCTATTAATCTTGTTTCACTAAAAAACCTAGCTATCAAAATAGCGTCAGATTTATTTACATCTTTTTTTTTTGAGAGTTGATTTGACAATTTTGGATACATTTCTATAGCTTTTGTCCTACTTGCATCCTTTGATGAATTTATTAATTCAAAATGTTTTTTCCATTTTGATGGTCTTACGAAAAAAATTGGAAGTTCTAGCGCTGCACAAATACCTTTTAAAGCTCCAAAAGTTTGACCAAAATTAAACATACTTGTAACCCCTTGACCCGGCATAGCATTAACTTGCTCAACTACAACAGCAACTTCCTCCTCTTTATTAATGTTATCTTTAAGTAAATTAACAAGAAGAGCGCTATTCAATTGTCTCTTATTCTTTTTTCCTTCTGACATCACAGGAATATCAAAAATATTTAATACTTTATTGTTTTCTAAAACAGCTATTGCACCACTCAAACCAGGATCTATTCCAATTATTTTCATTATTGTAAATTTTTTAAATTTGCATTTGTGAATATATTTTGAACATCATCTAAATCTTCTAGTGAGGTTAAAACTTCTGCAACATTATTGCTTTGATCTTTATCTAATTGAATATAATTTAGTGGTCTCCATTCTATTGAGGAATACTCAAAAGCATCTATTTTTTTTTCAAGCTCTATCTTTACTTTATAAAAATCTTCTTTTTCGGTAATTACCTCAAAAATATTATCTAAAGTAAGACAATCCTTTGCGCCTGCGTTTATTGCTATTTCAAATAATTCATCCTCTTTTATTTTCTCTTTATTTATTTGAAGTACCCCACAGTTGAAAAACATATGTGATGTAGAACCTGTTTCACCTAGTCTCCCACCTTTTTTTTGTAAAACAGTTCTTATGCTTGAGGCCGATCTATTTTTATTGTCTGTTAATGTTTCAATTATTAAAGCAATATTCGAAGGTCCAAAACCTTCATATCTCAAACTTTCGTAATTTTTATCTCCACTCATTTCTGATTTGCTTATCGCTCTTGAAATATTGTCTTTAGGCATGTTAGCTTGTTTGGCAGCTTGAATTGCAGTTCTTAATCTTGGGTTCATGTCTGGATCTTTATCTCCCAGTTTTGCAGCAACAGTAATTTCTCTCGAGAGTTTAGAAAATATTTTAGATCTCTCTTTGTCTGCTCTACCTTTTTTGTGTTTTATCCCTGCCCAATGTGAATGCCCTGCCATAATTAATTATCTAAGCTACCTCCATGAATTAGCCTTTTGACTTTTTTTGCTAAGCCAGTTTCTGAATTAGTTTCTACTATAATTCCAGATAATGTTGCCTCTCCTTCAGAAGGAAAATGACTTGTGGCATCTTTCTCTTTTAAAAATCTTTTTATTGAATTTTCTTTATTCATTCCAATCACAGAATTATAATCTCCACACATACCTATGTCTGTTTGATAGGCAGTTCCTTTATCTAAGATTCTGGTATCAGCTGTTGGAATATGCGTATGAGTTCCAACCACACATGTTGCAAGACCGTCAAAAAAATGACCCGCAGCATTTTTTTCACTTGTTATTTCTCCATGAAAATCGACAACTAGATAATCTACGTTTTTTTTTAATTTTATTTTATCACAAATCTCTTTTGCTTTTTTAAAAACATCTTCCGTTTTTCTCATAAAAACATTTCCCATTAAATTTATTACCCCAATTTTATATTTCTTATCTTTTGACCAATAAATTTCAAATCCTCTGCCTGGAGATCCTTCTGCAAGATTTGCGGGTCTTAATAATCTTTTTTCTTTTTCAATTAAATCTGTAGTATCTTTTTTATCCCAAATATGATTTCCAGAAGTGATTACATCTACTCCTGATTTGAAAAACTCCTCTGTAATATCTTGAGTAATACCCTTACCATCATCTGAAGAGTTTTCTCCATTAACAATAACAAAACTAATTTCATATTTTTTTATTAAATCTGGTAGTTTATTAGATAGAGCTTTTCTGCCGGAAGCTCCCATAACATCACCCAAAATTAATAAATTCATTTATAAATCCCTTTTTCGGTTAAAACAAAATTTAATTTAATGTCACTTTTATTTATAGGAAGCTTATTATGTTTTTGAAAAGAAAAAGCAACACCGACGGTCATAATATCTTTATATTGTTTTAAATATTCATTTAAATAACGATCATAATATCCTTTACCATATCCTAATCTAAATTTATCTTTATCAAAAGCTAGCAAAGGTACTATTATTACATTAGGAATTTTAGCTTTAGTCTTAATAGGCTCAAGCATACCAAACTTGTTTACGGTTAATACATCATCTTTTTTCCACTGATAAAAATTCATTAAATTATTTTTTTCTACAACAGGCAACAAAGTCATTTGATTTGAAAAATATTTCAATTCTAAAACCTTTAGAACATTTAATTCAAAATTTGAGGGATAATATAATGCTATTTTAGTGAATTTCTTTTTAATTTTTTTTTTTATTAATCTTAAAAAAGAAGAAAAAAATTTTTTATCTATTTCAAAATAATTTTCTTTTCTTATCTTTAAATACTTTTTTCTTAGTTTAGATTTTTGTTGCATCTACTGTATTTTAGACAGCGATTTTGTATTTGAAATTATTTTTTCTAGTGACTGAGTAGTTTTATCAAGCATTGACTCGTACAAAGAATTATATTCTTCAATTGTTTTTTTAAAGCCATCTAATTCTTCGTTTAATTTTTGGATCTCAAAATCTTTGTCTTCTTTATATTTTATTGCAAGTGACTTGATCTCTTTAAATTTATTTGAAATTTCATCTATCTTTTTTTTCTGATTTGTAATTTTCTGCTTTAAATCAAAGTATTCATCAATTAATTGAATAGTAGTAATTAATAATAGTTTGTTTTCACCTATGTTCCCTAATTTATCTTTAAGCTCTGCGTATTTTTTATCTAAAAACTTGGTCAATATTTTTAATGACTCTTCTTGACCGTCATCACATGAAAGCAAATAGTCTTTATTATTAAATTTTATATTTACATTTGCCATTTTTCTATCTCATTAACTAAGCTCTCAGTTTCTTGACTAAGTTCTTCAATATCTTGATTGAATTTATCTTCTAGCTCAGATTTTTTGCTAACTTCTAACTGAAGTTTTTTTATTTTTTCCTTCAAATACACATGCTCTCTCTTTAATTCTTCATTTTTTTTTTCGATTTCTGCTTTTTGGTTAATTAATTCATTTTTTTCCGTTTTAATTTTTTCTAACTCATAAGTTGGCTGTGAATAACTTAATGATAATGAATTTAATTTATCAATTAGCTTATTTAAATTTTGTTCTTTCTTTTCAAAATTTCTCATAAAGATTAATACCATAATATTGATATAGTTAGTTTAAGTCTATATACGTAATTGAAAGTGACTGTTAAATTTAATCAATTATCTAACGCAATTAGATTTTTATCTATTGACGCCGTACAAAAAGCTAACTCGGGACATCCGGGAATGCCAATGGGTATGGCTGATGTTGCAACAGTTTTATTTAAATACCACCTGAGGTTTAATCCTAAAAATCCAGATTGGATTAACAGAGATAGATTTATTTTATCTGCGGGTCATGGGTCCATGCTGCTTTATTCTTTACTTTATCTATGCGGCTACACAAGCATTTCTATTGAAGATATAAAAAATTTTAGACAATTAAATTCCATCTGTGCAGGACACCCTGAATATAAAAGAAGTACAGGAATTGAAACCACTACAGGACCATTAGGACAAGGCTTAGCTAATGCAGTTGGTATGGCAGTAGCTGAAGAAATATTTAGAAAAAAATTTGGCTCTGATTTTATCAATAACAAAACATATGTAATTGCCAGTGATGGTGACTTGATGGAAGGAATTAGTCACGAGGCAATGAGTTTAGCCGGGCATCTCAAATTAAAAAATTTAATAGTTTTTTTTGATAATAATAAAATTTCAATAGACGGCTCAACATCTTTAAGTGTTTCGGATAACTATAAAAAAAGATTTGAGTCCTATGGTTGGAGCTTTATAGAAGTTAATGGTCATAATGAAAAACAGATATCAAAAGCAATCAACAAAGCATCAAAATCAAAAAAACCAACGATCATATCTTGTAAAACTATCATAGGATTTGGATCGCCTAACAAATCTGGTAAGGCTTCCTCTCATGGTTCCCCTTTAGGTGATGATGAAATAGCATTAGTAAGAAAAAAATTAAAATGGAACAGCTCACCATTTGAAATACCCCAAGAAATTTTAAATGAATGGAGGGAAATAGGGAACAAAGGCGAGCAATTAGAGAAAAACTGGTTACAAATTATTAATAAAAAAAATCCAAAAACTAAAAACGAACTTTACAATTTTAAAGAAAAATTAGACCTCTCAGGTTTAGAAAGTTTAATACAAAAAGAGAAAGAGAAATATTTTGAATCTAAACCAAGTTTAGCAACTAGACAGTGTTCGATGGCGGCCATTGAAAAAATTTCTGCTTTTCTTCCACAATTGATAGGTGGATCAGCAGATTTAAGTGGTTCTAATAATACAAAAACTAACAATTCAAAAATTATTAACTCTAAAAACTTTAATGGAAATTACATTCATTATGGAGTTAGAGAGCACGGTATGGCAGCAGTTATGAACGGTTTAGCGCTTTATGGAGGAATAATTCCTTATGGAGGAACTTTTTTAATTTTTTCTGATTATTGCAAACCTTCCATAAGACTTTCTGCTTTAATGGGTTTAAAAGTTATTTATGTCTTTTCTCATGACTCGATCGGTCTTGGGGAAGACGGGCCCACTCACCAACCAATAGAACAATTAGTTGGATTAAGAGCTATACCAAATTTAAATGTATTTAGACCTGCGGATATAAATGAAACTTTCGAATGTTGGGAAATAGCTTTAAAAAGTGAAAGTACGCCTAGTGCAATTGCATTATCTAGGCAAAAAGTTCATTACATAAACCCAAAAAATTCAAAAGAAAACAAATGTGAAAAAGGTGCCTATGTGGTTAATTTAACCTCGCATGAGAGCAATGTAACATTGGTTGCTTCAGGCACAGAGGTAGAGCTTGCCTTAAAAGTTCAAGATAAACTTAAAGAAAATAATATTCATTCAAAAGTAGTTTCTATGCCATGCATGGAGCTTTTTGATAAACAGCCTGAAGATTACCGAAAAGATATTTTAGAAGAAAACTCATTAATCATCACATTAGAAGCTGGAAGTATAATGTCTTGGCAAAAATATATTAAAGATAAAGGGGCTAATTTAGGTATAGATAAATTTGGTGAAAGCGCTCCATATAAAGAAGTTTACAAACATTTTAAATTATCAGAGGAAGATATAACAAATTTTATTCAAAAAAAATTGAGAGAGTAACAGAAATCGATGGGTGAAATAAATTTCTTTCCTGAAGATTTAGAAATCAAAGATCAAAAGATAATTCTCAGATTAGATTTAAATGTTCCTATAAAAGATAAAGTTATAAAGGATGATACTAGAATAACTTTATGCTTGCCTTTTATAAATAGACTAATTGAAAAAAAAGCAAAAATTATAATTATTAGTCATTTAGGTCGACCAAAAGGAATTAATGACCCGAACCTGTCTTTAATACCTATCTACAAATATCTCAAAGATGTGCTTAAAACTAATGTTTATTTTTTTAGAGGAACTTTTGATGGTGAAACTAAAGAAAAATTTTCTCACTTAAAAGGGGGTGAGGTAATATTAATTGAGAATATAAGATTTTTTAAAGAAGAAACCGAAGATGACCAGAACTTTTCAAAAAAACTAGGTGAGCTTGGAGACATTTATATTAATGATGCGTTTTCATGCTCTCATAGAAAACAAGCTTCCGTTTATAGTATAACAAAATTTGTAAAAAAAAGTTATGCCGGTCCATTATTAAAAAAAGAAATAAAAGCTATAGATCTTGTTATAAAAAATAAAAAAGAGCCAGTTACTTGTATTATAGGGGGGTCAAAAATTTCAACAAAGATTAATGTTATTACTAATCTTTTAAAAAAAGTTAATAATTTGATAATTGTTGGAGCAATGGCCAACAATTTCTTTGTCTATAAAAATTTAAAAGTTGGTAAATCTTTAATTGAAAAAGATACAAAGGAAATAATAGAAGATATCTATAAAAAAGCAGAAGAACATAATTGTGAAATATTAATACCTGAAGATTGCATGGTGGGAACAGACTTTGAAGGAAATGGAAAAAATAAAAAACTTCATGAAATTGAAGATAACGAAATAATTTTAGATATTGGTTTTAATACAATTAAAAGTATTCAAAAAAAAATCAATGCTTCTTGTACTGTTCTGTGGAATGGACCGGCAGGATATTTTGAAAATGACAGCTTTTCAAAAGGAACCATGTCTATTGCGGAAAGCATTTCTAAGAACACTTTAAAAAAATCTTTAATATCTGTGCTAGGAGGCGGAGATACTCTGGCGGCGATAAATAAAAGTAATGACAAACTTACTTTCTCTCACTTATCAACAGCAGGAGGGGCGTTTTTAGAGTACTTAGAAGGAAAAGACTTGCCTGGTATAAGTGTTTTAAAATAAATAATTGTTATGACATTAAATGATATTGCTAAAAAAATGTGTGCTAAAGGCAAAGGTATTCTTGCTGCAGATGAAAGCACTGGAACAATAGCTAAGAGATTTAAAAGCATTGATGTAGAAAATATTGAAAAAAATAGACTGAATTTCAGACAAACTCTTTTTAACTCAAGCGCGATGAAAGATTATATTGGGGGAGTAATTTTATTTGATGAAACAATTAGACAAAAAACTACATTGGGTCCATCAATTCCAGAATTAATTTCTACTCATGGAGCTGTACCAGGAATAAAAGTTGATAAAGGTGCTAAATCTCTTGCCGGATCTAGCGATGAAACTATAACTGAAGGCTTAGATGGTTTGCGTGAAAGACTTAAAGAGTATTATGATTTAGGCGCGAGATTTACTAAATGGAGAGCTGTTTATAAAATTTCAGATAAATTTCCATCTGCTCAATCTATTAAGTCTAATGCCCATGCATTAGCAAGATATGCTGCTTTAGTTCAAGAAGCTAAAATGGTCCCAATAGTGGAGCCAGAAGTTTTAATGGACGGTTCACATAATATTGATAAATGCTACCAAGTTACAACGGCTGTACTTAATGAGTGTTATAACGAACTTGAAATACATAAAGTTGATTTAAAGGGTACAGTTCTTAAACCTAATATGGTTATACCAGGATCAGAGTGTAAAGATAAATCTAGTGCTGAAGAAATTGCTAAGAAAACTTTAGATTGTTTGAAAAAAAATGTACCAGGTGAAGTACCAGGTATAGCTTTCCTATCTGGTGGGCAATCAGAAATAGAATCTAGTAAAAACTTAAATGAAATAAACAAAATAAATGATAGTAATTTTTTAATAACATTCTCTTATGGGCGAGGTCTACAAGCAAGCGCCTTAAAAGAATTTGGAAAAAATCAGGAAAATATAGAAAATATTCAAAAAGCTTTTAATCATAGAGCTAAAATGAACGGTCTCTCATCTAAAGGAGAGTGGTCAGAAGAATTTGAGAAAGAATTTGCGGCATAAAACCTTTGAAGAGATTAGTTTATTTAATTTCACCAAATAAAATAGATCAAAATTTTTACATTAGTTTAGATAAAGTATTATCATTTAAAAATGTAAAGTTTTTTCAGATAAGATTAAAAAACGTAAGCCAAAAAAGACTTATTAATATCAGTGACAAGCTAAGAAAAATAACTTCCAAACATAAAGTAAAATTTATCATTAATGATAATTACGCTTTAACCTCCAAAATTAAAGCTAATGGTTGTCATATGGGTCAGCAAGACGGATCCTTTAAAATTGCAAGAAAAAAACTTAAAGGAAAAATCTTAGGAATTACATGTCACAATTCTAAAATTCTTGCAAATGAAGCAATTGAAAGTAACGC
The DNA here is from genome assembly GCA_000419545.1 of Candidatus Pelagibacter ubique HIMB058. Classification (GTDB taxonomy): domain Bacteria; phylum Pseudomonadota; class Alphaproteobacteria; order Pelagibacterales; family Pelagibacteraceae; genus Pelagilacustribacter; species Pelagilacustribacter ubique_B. The sequence continues at coordinate 2,648 of ATTF01000015.1, read as the reverse complement.
AGATTATATTGCTTTTGGGTCATTCTTTAAGTCAAGACTTAAACCAAGTGCTAAAAAAGCAAATTTAGATATTTTAAAATGGGCAAAAAAAAATATTAAAAAACCAATTGTAGCAATTGGAGGTATTAATAATATCAATTACAGAAAATTAATGATCGCTGGTGCAAAATATATTGCATTATCAAGTTTTATTTGGGATAACCCAAAATTAAAACCTGAACAAGCGATTAAAAAATTTAAATGAAAATAACTGCTAACGAAATAAAACCTGGAATGATAATAGAACATAAGAACGACTATTGGAACGTTCTTAAAACTCAACATGTTAAGCCAGGGAAAGGAGGGGCTTTTAATCAAGTAGAGTTAAAAAGTGTGATTAAAGGAACAAAGTTAAATGAAAGATTTAGATCTAGTGAAACAGTAGAAAAAGCAGAAGTTGACGAAAAAAAATTTAATTTTTTGTATATAGATGGAGAAAATTGTCATTTTATGGACAATAAAACTTTCGAACAGGCTGAAATTCCAAAGTCAATTACAGGAGAACATTACAAACTTTTAAAAGAAAATTTAGAAGTCACTATTTCATTTATGGAAGGTAAACCAATATCAATTGAACTTCCCAATAACATTGAATGTTTAATTGAAACAACTGATGCTGCAATAAAAAATCAAACAGCTTCATCTTCATACAAACCAGCAATACTTGATTGCGGAATAAAAATTAACGTTCCTCCATTCATTGAAAGTGGTGAAAAAATTATAATTGACACTCGAACATTAGAGTACGTTAAAAGAGTAAATTAATGAGGCTAAACTCTCCTCAAATAAATTTAATTATAAAAGCATGCATGAAAGCTTCAAGGTCTGTAATTAGAGATTTTGGTGAAATTGAAAATTTACAAGTTTCATCTAAAGGTCCAGGAGATTTTGTAACCTCTGCTGACAAAAGAACGGAAAAAATTTTAATTGAGGAATTACAAAAAGCACATCCTGAATATGGAATTATAACTGAAGAGACAGGAATAATTAATAAATCTAATACTAAAAATAGATGGATAATTGATCCAATTGATGGAACTTTTAATTTTATGAACGGCATCCCACAATTTGCAATTTCTATTGGCTATGAAGAAGACAATGAGATTAAATGTGGAGTTATATTTAATCCAATTTCAAATGAAATGTTTTGTGCTGAAAAGGGAAATGGTGCATATCTAAATAATACAAGAATAAGAGTTTCAAAACAAAAAATAATTAGTGATGCAATAGTTGTTACAGGTGGTCCTAAAGGGGCTAGTAAAATTAAAGATAAAATTTTTTCAGAATATATCAACGTTTCTAAAAGCGTAGCTAATGTAAGAAAATTTGGAAGCGCTGCTTTGGACATAGCTTATGTGGCATGTGGAAGATTTGATGGATATTGGCAGAGAGAATTAAGTTACTGGGATATAGCCGCAGGCATAATTTTAGTAAAAGAAGCTGGAGGCTTTGTAGATTTTTTTGAGGAGGAAAAAAACTTGCCTTTAAAAAAGAATATTCTGGTCACTAACTCCTTAATTCACGAGGAATTAAGGGGATTAATCAATAAATAATTATATTGAGTAAAAACTATAATTAATATAAAAACTCGTTCATGAAAAAAAATATTCACCCGAATTACCATAAAATAAAAGTTGTGATGACAGATGGCACTGATTTTGAAACAAGATCCACTTGGGGGAAAGAAAATGACATTTTAAAATTAGATATTGATCCAAAATCTCACTATGCTTGGACTGGCGGAACTCAAAAAGTTTTAGATAAAGGAAGAGTGAGCAAGTATAATAAAAAATTTAGTAACTTAAGATCCAAAAAATAAAATATGATTGAAACACCCTTCATGCCAAAAGCAACTGCTGTTTGGCTAGTTGAAAATACTACGTTAACTTTTAAACAAATTGCAGAATTTTGTAATTTACATGAATTAGAAATTAAAGGTATCGCAGATGGAGACGTTGCCAAAGGAATAAAGGCTTATAACCCTATTTTAGCTGGACAACTATCTAGAGAAGAGATTGAAGAATGTTCGAAAAATCCAGAAAAAAAACTTAAACTTTTAAAAAAAATTGAAAGAGTAGAAATTAATGAGAGAAAGAGGCCAAAATATACTCCTCTTTCAAAAAGGCAGGATAGACCAGATGCTATCTTATGGCTTTGTAAAAATGCGCCAGAGTTAAACGATGGACAAATATCTAAACTTGTAGGAAGTACGAAAGGAACGGTATCTTTAATCAGAAAAAGAAGCTACTGGAATTTTTCAAGCCTGAAACCTAGAGATCCAGTCATTTTATCATTATGTACACAAGAAACTTTTCAAAAAGCTTTAGATAAAGCCAAAAGAAGAGTTGAGAGAGAGAAAAAAGCCAAGATAAGAGAAGAAAAAAAAGCTCAAGCAGCTTCTCTCTAGACAAATAGATTATCTGATGATAACTACCAACAAACTAACAGGAGGTTTTTATTAAAATAGACGTAAAAGATAATAATATTGAACAAGCAATTAGAGTTCTTAAAAGGAAACTTCAAAAAGAAGGCTTTTTTAAAGTCATGAAGATGAAAAGCACCTATGAAAAACCATCTGAAAAAAAAAAGAGGGTTCAAACAGAAAATCT
>ATTF01000014.1 GCA_000419545.1 Candidatus Pelagibacter ubique HIMB058 | reverse complement strand
GAGAAATTGAGCTACTAATTTTCTTAATCTTAATTTTTGGCTTAGGGTTAATAACTTTTTTTCTTATCCTATCACAATACATTTTTAATCTTGCTAAACCATGTGAAGAGGCATCAAGAATCTCTGCTTTAATTAAATAGTCTGATACAGTTTTAGCATGACTGCTAGATAATTTATTCTTTTTAAATATTTGATTGAGTTTTTTTCTTAAAATGTTTTGTTTCACTTAATGATTTTTTCTCCTTTAGCTTGCCAATAATCAATCCTTTGTTTTTGATTTTCAACTAGTTTTTTACACATCAAACCATATTGGTTAGCTAAAGAAGCAAAATCTTTCTTTGCAATCTTAGTGAATTTATCAATTTGATCTTTATTTTTTTTTGCCATTATTTTTGGTGGCATGCCCAATACTTCGCCAAGATCATGATTAAATTTTAACGTCACATCTGCACCTTTTTCTAAACCATCAATAATCTGTTTATCTCTTCCTGCTTTTTTGAAGCTCTCTGCTGTAATTTTATAAAAACTGTAGCAAGCAACATAATCTTTCTGAATATTTTCAAGAACATATTTTGCAACCTTTTCCTCTTTAGTTTTCTCAGCACTGATTACATTTAAAGGTATTAACAAAAATATGATTAATAATAATTTTTTCATTAGCTTTCTAATTTATATTTTATAATTTTTTCACAATTAGATAATATACTTATACCTTCAGTGTTATTTAAAACACTTTTTAATTTTATAGTTTTATCAAATGTATCAAATATCATCTGAGTATAAAAAGCAGGATATCCAGAAATTTCTGATATTATTTCACCATTTTCTTTTGTAATCCCTTTTGTAGATGTGTTTTCTTTCTCAACGCGCATATCATTTAATCTTAATCGTTCATAAGTTTTATCTGTGTATGTGAATTCTCTTATCATCTGACCTTTTTTTAAATCCAGTTTATAATCATTTTTTTCAAAATCGTAGTCTTTACTTGTGCAGTTTTTAAATACAAGTATTTCAGCTAATAAAACGCTGGGAAAACAGATCATTAAAACAAATAAAAATCTCATCGGTTCTTATACTTTCTCATAGAAGCTTCAGCCAGAATTAAATTTGGATCTAAAAAGGTTTTAGAAAGCTTAGCTTTTTTAAAAGACTTATAGGCAAATACTGCAATAGGAAGCTCGGTACAACCTAATATTATTTTTTTGCAATTTTCTTTTAACAAATATTCAATAGCTGGTCTTAAAGCTTTTTCTGCTTCTTTGGTTCTTCCCATTTTAACAAATTTAATTGATTTATTTACATTGTTGATTTGAATTTTCTTTGATGGAATTAATAACTCAAACTTATCTTTAAAGTATCTAGCATAGATCTTTGTTTTTATAGTTGTCTCGGTTGCGAGCAATCCTATTTTGCTATTTTTCTTTAAATTATTTGAGGCATTTTGAAAAACTAATTCTGGCATGTTTAATATTGGAATCTTAATTTTTCTCTTTAAATCTTTATACCAATAATGAGCGGTGTTACATGGTATAGAAATAAATCTACATTTATTTTGTTGAAGAAATTTACATCCATCTTCAAGACTTTTAAGGATCTTATTATATTTTTTTAAGTTTTGTTTTCTGTCTGGAATATTTGATTTGTTGTATAGAACAAATAAGGGATATTTTTGATCGGCTTTACCTCTATTAATTTTAGCAAGTTTACTGCAAAAGTCTAATCCTGCTTGAGTGCCCATGCCACCAAGTATTCCAATCATAAAATAATCTAATAAGTTTTAACCTTTTCCTCGCCAAGGAATAGTTTTGTCTATAATTTTTCGAATTGTAATATCAAATAACAGACCAAGCATTCCCATAATGAAAATTGTTATCCAAATTACTTCATATTGGAAATATTTCTTTGCGACATTTTCAACAAATCCAACACCAGTTGTACCTGCTAAAAATTCTGCTGCAACTAGAGTTCCCCAACACATTCCAGTTGCAACTCTGATACCAGTTAAGATTTCTGGTAATGAGTTAGGAAAAATTACGTGTCTTAGAATTTGCCATTTCGATGCTCCTAAAGAATGAGCAGCATGAATTTTTGATAGCTGAGTACCAGATGCCCCAGCTCTTGCAGAAATTATCATGATAGATAATGAAACCATGAATAATAAAAAGACTTTACCAAAATTATCTATTCCTAAAACTGATATAATTAAAGGTGCCCAAGCTAATGGTGGAACCGGCCTGTACAATTCGATTAAAGGATCAAAAAATCCTTTTGCAAATCTATTAAGACCCATGAACAATCCTAGAGGAACACCAATTATTATACCCGCAACCAATCCAAGAAATACTCTTAAAAAAGAATCCCAAATATGACCCGTAGGAATTGGAATCTTAAACAACTCAAAATCTCCAGTAACAAAACTTAAAACTTTACTTTTAAAATTTGAATTTACTTCACCTTTTTCGTTGTGAACTGGATATTCACCAGGCAAAATATCTGCTATCCAATCAGGAAGAATAAATCCAATTATTTTGCTTACATCCATCATTTCATACCAAATTAGTGGAATTTGCTTAAAGCCTACATTTGGATTCATCATCAATACAAATTTATTTAAAGTGTCAGATGGTTTTGGTAACCATCTTCCAGATCCTTGTTCAGAACAACTAGGCCCGCTTGAAATAATAGTTCCAGATGGGAATAAAAATATATCAACCCATCTTAAACCACCTTGCTCTTTATTTTGAACTTCATCAAACTTTTCGATTGAAGCTTGCATATTAACGAGAGCATTAGGAGGAAAGATACTTGCATATTCAATTCTTCTAGCAATTTTTAAAATGTCTTTAGCAAAAGATGAAACTATCTCATCTGATGAATTTAAATCAGATCTGAAATCTTTGATTTCTTTGCTAAGCTTATCGTAAGCATTTCTATATTGAGAATTATGATTTCGAATTTCAAAAAACTCATCACTAATTAAATTTAATTCTTCTGCAGCTGCTTGAAATTTTAAACCTCTTTTTGTTTTTGGTATTGATGGAATTTCAATAGTATTTTCTATTGAAGTACTTGATGCACTCCAAGTTCCTTCTTGATTAGCTTCTTGAATTCTTTTCTTTTCGTCTTCAACACTTTCATTTGGGAAGTCACTTTTAGAAAAATTTTCTGATAAGGTAAATATTTTTTCAGCTAAAACATCTATCTTTTCCTTTGTTTCATTTTCTAAAAGATTTTCATCGGTTAAAAGAGGGATAGTTTTTTTTGTTTTATCTATAAAAGAAATTAAAGTATTTTTATCTTGGTTTTTTAAATCAGACTGATTAATTTCTAACAGTATTTCATTTAAATTTTCTGTTTCTTTTTGAATTATTGCAGTACTTTTGAATTGACGCTGTTCAATAGGAAATAAATATTTAAGGCCTAATAAGGACTCATTAACTTTTCCGACCTGACAAAGCTCATTAGCTGATTTTGGAAAAAAAGATTTAGCAATATCCCAAGAATAATAAAGCCAAATAAGTAATAAAAAACTACTCCCAACTATAACCCAGTGAACACCGCCTTTAGCCCTTTCAGGATTACCAAATACAGCATCAACTTTTTCAGTTCTGATGAGTTTTCTTCCGTATAAAACACAACCAACTATAGCAAAGAAAAATACAAATGTTAGAACGCCAGTAATCATTTAAATATCTTTCCCCATTATTTCTTCTTCCATATTCCAAATCATTGAAAGTATTTCTTCACGTTTAGAGACAAACTCTTTGTTATTTTTGATATCTCTTAAGTCTTCTTTAAGTCCCATTGAAGCAAAAGGTAATTTATATTCCTTATGTATTCTTCCAGGTCTCGGTGCCATCACAAAAACTTTTTCTCCAAGTAAGAGCGCTTCTTCCACAGAATGTGTAATTAAAATAATCGTCTTGCCAGTCTCTTTCCAAATTTTAAGAACTAACGACTGCATTTTTTCTCTTGTTAAGGCATCAAGCGCTCCAAGAGGTTCATCCATTAAAATTAAATCTGGATCATTAATTAAACATCTTGCCAAGGCAACTCTTTGCTGCATACCACCTGATAATTGATAGGTAGGGGTATTACCAAAACCTTTTAATCCTACGATGTCCAACCATTCCTCAACTTTTTTTTCAGTTTGAATTGGATCTTGATTTTTCATTCTCAAACCGAAATTTACGTTTTCAGCAACAGTTAACCATTCAAACAAAGCTCCTTGTTGGAAAACCATTCCTCGATCAACACCAGGACCATTTATTTCTTTATTTGATAGAGTAAGCTTTCCAGATGTTGGTCTTATAAATCCTGCTGTGATATTTAGTAATGTAGTCTTTCCGCAACCAGAGGGACCAAGCACAGTAAGTAATTCACCTTTTTTTACTGTAAAATTTAAATCTTTAAGTGCGTGAACCGTTTCTCCTTTTGGTGTAGTGAAAACCATGTTTAAATTTTGAGAAATAAGATCACTCATAAATTAACTATATTAGAAATTTTTTAAAAAAAATAGGCACCAATTTTCTTAATTGGCGCCTATTAATTTTCAATCAAAAGTTACGGTAAAAACTTAGTAGTTACTGTACCTTTTGGAGTGTCAAATCCTTTTAAGAACTTAGAAAGGTTTCCACTCTTCATAGATTTTTTAGTTTCTTTTGGAGTTAAGAATTTAAAGCCACTTAGCGTGTCTTTCATGTCAGCAATTTTCATTTCTGACTCTTTTGCCATGGCATTTAAATCACTATTTCCACTTCTATATCTCTGATTGGCATCGTGTGTTAATTCTACAAAAGATTTAACCATTCCTGGGTTTTCTTTCATGAATTTGTTTGTAACTGACACAATATCAATTCCCATGATACCGCCAGCACGAGCTTCATCTACAGTTAAAAGTCTTGTCCCAACAGCAGTTGCAGATTTAATAGAGTTACCTCCAAATAAACATGCCATTACAACGTCGCCACTTACTAAAGCAGCCGCACCCTCTTCAGGGTCCATTGCAATAATGTCCATTTTTTTTCTGTCTGCACCTACAATTTTCATACTTTCAGTAAATACATACTCAGCCATAGTTCCTAATGGAACTGCAACTTTTTTACCTTCAAGTTCTGATGCGTTTGCTTTTGTAATTCCAGATTTATTAGAAGTAACACAAGTTGTTCCTCCCATTCCGTATTCCATAGCAATGTCGACTAAGCTTATTGGTGCTTTAGCTTTAACAGCGTTAATGTAAGGCATTAATCCTTGCGAGTAAGAGATATCAATATCTCCTGCTAACATCGCATCTGTCATCGCCACACCATTTGTAAAGTTAGTCCACTTAACAGGTACACCAAGTGCATCTGAATATGCTTTCTTATTCATATCCTCAAGATTTGGAGATGGCCACTCCAAGAAATAAGCAACTCTAACTTCTTTAGCAGCTGAGTTAGCTACTGAGTAATTTAGAGTGAATGCAAATAAAATCCCAAGAACTGTACTAATTATTTTTTTCATAGTTCTCCCATATGGTTTGTTAATTATTAAGATTTAAAATCAAATTTTAGTGCTTGTAAACAATTCATTGATCATAAAAACTAATAATATCAATACAACTTTGAATTGCATACGATATTTCTTGTCAAATTTTAGCAATAGTCTACAAATCGATTTATGAGTTCATCAAGCAGAACAAACATTCCAAATTCTTTAAATGAGCATTGGATGCCATTTACAGATAATAAAACTTTTAAAAAAAATCCAAGATTAATAACTGATGCTAAAGGTGTTTACTTGACTAATCATCAAGGAAAAAAAATGATTGATGCAAGTTCAGGATTATTTTGTAATCCACTTGGGCACGGTAGAAAAGAAATTACAGAAGCTGTTTCAAAACAATTAGAAAAATTAGATTACTGTCAACCATTCAATCAAGGTTATGGGGGTTCATTTGAACTTGCAACTAGAATAGCAAAGAAAACCCCTGAAGGGATTAACAGAATTTTTTATACTATCTGTGGTTCAACTGCTGTTGAGACTGCAATTAAAATAGCAATTGCATATCACAGAGCAAAAGGTGACTCAAAAAGATTTAGATTTGTTGGTCGTGAAAGAGGATATCACGGAATGAATATTGGAGCGACTACTGTTGGTGGAATGATCAACAATGTAAAAACATTTGCAAGCGTTTTAATGCCAGGCGTTCAACATATGAGACACACTCATTTACCTGAACATAAATTTGTTAAAGGACAACCCGAAACTGGTGTTGAGATGGCAGAAGATTTAGAGAGAATAGCTATGAACTTTGGAGGAGAAAATATAGCGGCTTGTATTGTTGAGCCAATTGCAGGATCAACAGGAACTTTAGTTCCTCCAAAAGGTTATTTAAAAAGAATTAGAGAAATTTGTGATAAGCACGGCATACTTTTAATTTTTGATGAGGTGATCACCGGATGGGGTAGAACAGGCTCAGCTTTTGCTGCACAAGAATTTGGAGTTACACCAGATATGATTACAATGGCTAAAGCCACGACAAACGGAGTTATTCCTATGGGTGTTGTTGCTGTAAAAGAAGAAATGTATGACGCAGTTTTAGACTCTTCATCATCAAACCCAGAAGGCACACCTGAACTATTTCATGGTTATACTTATTCTGGAATACCAGCAGCTGTTGCAGCAGGATTAGCTGTTCAAGATATTTTCGATAAAGAAGATATATTTAATAGAGCGAAAGAAATGTCACCTTATTTTCAAGATGGTCTTCATTCATTGAAAGATCTTAAAGAAGTTGTGAGCATTAGAGGTTATGGAATGATGGGTGGCATAGAAATGAAAATGAAAGACAAGCCCGGAAAATCTGGTTTTCAAACTTTTAAACATTGTTATGACGCAGGCGTAAACTTTAAAAATACTGGAGACACATTAATCATTGCTCCTCAATTTATATGTGAAAAAAAACATATAGATGAAATTATTGAAAAATTAAGAACAGGCATATCAAATTACGCTAAGTCATAAATGATCGTCGGGGTTCCAAAAGAGATCAAACTTCAAGAACATAGAATTGGCTTAACACCAGAAAGCGTTAAAGCTTTAACAGATAAAAAGCATCAAGTTTTAGTAGAAGACAATGGTGGCTTTGAAGCTGGTTTTACTAACGAAGATTACATTAAAGCAGGAGCTAAGATTGTAAAAACGCCTCAGGAAATTTTTAAAACTGCAGAATTAATTGTGAAAGTAAAAGAACCCCAGATGAATGAAGTTGAAATGATAAGAGAAGGTCAGATAATTTATACTTATCTTCATTTAGCTGCTGCAAAAGAATTAACGTTAGGTTTAATGAAATCTAAATCAGTGTGTATTGCATATGAAACAGTAACAGATGATACGGGACGGTTGCCATTATTAGCTCCCATGAGCGCAGTAGCTGGTAGAATGTCAATTCAAGCTGGAGCTCATTCTTTAGAAAAAAATCAAAAGGGTAGAGGGTTATTAATTGGAGGTGCTCCTGGTGTAGAGTCTGCTAACGTAGTTATACTTGGTGGAGGAGTTGTTGGAGAGAATGCAGCAATAATTGCAACAGGCATGAGGGGTAAGGTATTTGTAGTTGATAAATCTGTAAAAAGATTAGAAGAATTGCATAAGCAGTTTGGTGATAAAATTATTCCAACAGATAGCTCAAAAGCAGATTTAAATAAATTAATTTCAGAATGTGATTTATTAGTTGGCGGAGTATTAATTCCTGGAGCAGAAGCACCTAAAATAGTTACAAAAGAAATGGTGAAATCAATGAAACGAGGCTCAGTTATTGTTGATGTTGCTATTGATCAAGGCGGTTGCGTCGAAACTAGCAAGCCAACAACTCACGCAAACCCAACCTACTTAGTTGATGACGTTGTTCATTATTGCGTAGCAAATATGCCAGGAGGCGTTCCAAGAACTTCTACAATGGCTCTTAATAAAGCAACTTTACCTCTACTTTTAAAATTAGCAGACCAAGGTTATAAAAAAACTCTTCAAGAAAACAAAAACTATCTGGCTGGTTTAAATATTTACAGAGGCAAGATCACTTTTAAAGGCGTATCAGATGCTTTTAATTTAGATTATTTCTCACCATCAGATTTGCTATCTAATTAAAAATGAAATCTTTGCCAAATGAAGCAAAGGTAGTAGTTATAGGTGGTGGAATAGCGGGTTGCTCAACAGCTTATCATTTAGCAAAAAATGGGTGGAACACTGTTTTAATTGAAAGAGATGTACTAACTTCTGGCACCACATGGCATGCAGCTGGTATGATTACTCAGTTAGGCACAACCCCTCAAATAACAAAAATAAGAAAAAACTCTGTTAAATTTTATAAAGACTTAAAAAAAATTACAGGTTTAGATACAAGTTTCAGGAAAACAGGAACCATAAATATTGCAACTACTAAAGCAAGATATCAAGAATATTTGAGACAAAAAACAATGTCTAAATTATTTGATTTAGATATTGATTTAATTGATAAAAAAAAATTTAGCTCTCTGTACCCTATAGCAAAAAACAAGGATGTTTTGGGAGGGTTGTTTATACCAGAGGATGGTCAAGCAGATCCAGATATCCTTACTAAAAATATTGCAGAAGCTGCTAAATTAGAGGGAGTAAAAATATTTGAAAAATGCAAACTCCAAAAAATTCTTAAAAGAAAAAATCAAATAAGAGGAGTAAAAACAAATTTAGGAACCATTAATTGTGAATATATAGTTTTATGTGCTGGTATGTGGTCAAGGCAAATAGGCGAGGCTGCAGGAGTGAGCATTCCCCTTTATCCAAACGAACACTTTTACATGATAACTGAAGATTATAGAAATCTTCCTGAAATTTTACCAACTTTTAGAGATCCAGACACTTATCTTTATATTCGCGAATATCACAAAAAAATTATGATTGGAATTTTTGAGCCTAATGCAAAAAATGCATTTAAAAAAACCGGAAAAGTACCCGATAATTTTTCTTTTGGTGAATTCAAAGTAGATAGAAAATATACTAAGATGCTACATCAATTAGCTGCAAAACGTATTCCAAATATCAAAAAATTGAATATTGAAAAGTATTTTTCAGGACCCGAGTCTTTCACGCCAGATAGCAACTTCTTATTAGGAGAAACAGAAGAAATTAAAAATTTCTACGTATGTTGTGGTTTTAATAGTATTGGAATTGGCTCGGGTGGTGGTGCAGGTAAAACTATTGCTGAGTGGATGATAAAAGGCCATACAACGGAAGATCTTTTAAGTTTAGATATAAAAAGATTTGAAAAATTTAATTCTTCATTAAAATTTATTAAAGAGAGAACAACTGAGACCCTTGGTAATTTATTCAAAATGCATTGGCCATATAAACAGTTAGAGACATCAAGAAATTTTAAATTACTTCCATATCATAATAAATTAAAAAAATTAGGTGCTTGCTTTGGACAAATGGCTGGGTTTGAAAGACCTATGTGGTTCTCAAAAAAATCAAATCCAAAATACAAATATAGTTATGGATATCAAAATTGGTTTCAGTCAGCTAAAAACGAATGTTTAAACACAAGAAACAATTTAGGTTTTTTTGATTTAACACCATTTGTTAAATTTGATTTGTACGGAAAAAATTCACATGATCAATTACAATATCTCTGCGCTAACAATATTAAAAATATAGAGGGAAGAACTACTTATACCCAAATGTTAAATCCTTCTGGAGGAATTGAAGCTGATGTAACTATTTCTTGCTTAAAAGAAAATTACTTTAGGATAATTTGTCCTGCTTTAGCAAGAAGTCATAACAAGTCTCATATTTTAAAAAACCTAATTAAAGAGGTTAAGTTTAAAGATGTGACAGATGATTTTTCTTGTATAGGAATTTTTGGTCCTAACAGCAGAAAATTCTTAACTTTTTTATTTGGTGATTATTTTTCAAAAGAAAACTTTCCTTTTTCTAGAGGAAAATATATTAATGCATTTAATACAAAAATTTGGTTACAAAGATTATCATTTATTGGAGAATTAGGTTGGGAAATTTATATTCCAATAAAAAAAACAAATCTAATTTTTAATAAAATAAATAAATTCGGTAAAAAATTTAATTTAACCTATGCAGGTATGCATGCTTTAGATATTTTAAGACTTGAAAAAAAATTTTTGCATTGGGGACATGATATTACATCGGAAAACAACCCATTTGAAGCCGGCTTAACATTTGCAGTTAATTTTAAAAAAGATAAAGACTTTATTGGGAGAAAAGCTTTAGAAAAAATACGAGATACTAAACTTAAAAAAAAACTAGAACTTTTTTCTTTAAAAAATAATCTAATGCCAGGTAAACCCCTTCTTTTACATGATGAGCCTATTTTTTATAAGGGTGAAATAGTTGGTAGTACCACTAGTTCAAATTATTCCTTTTGCTATAAAAAGAATATTTGCTTAGCTTATATAAAAGGTGATTTAAAAAATTATGAAGGTTTAACTTTAGAAGTTGAAGGAAAAAAATATGCGCTAAATCATGAGAAGTTAGCCTTACATGATCCCCAGTCTGTAAATTTGAGAAACTAAATCATTTTGGGTTTTATGTTGAACTTTAGGCCCATTTTGCTCTTTAAATATATTTAAAACTCTAAGTTTTTTTGATTTAATTCTAGTATGTCACAACACCTAAACTTTCAAGAAAATAATCAAGCAATTTTTAAGTCACAAGGAAAAGTTCGAGTAACCGATTTGCTATCTAGATTGAATGAAGAAAAAAAAATTGAAAAAAAAAGAAATTTAGCTTTAGGTGTAGCAGCCGTATCTGCGGTTACGGTGTTTGGGATCATTTTAACTATTTAATTTCCTCAAAATTAGCAATTATCATAAAAACTAAACTAATGATTTAGTTAATTAAATATACTATAAACCAGCTGATTAGGCGAGGTAGCTCAGTTGGTTAGAGCACAGGACTCATAAGCCTGGGGTCGGCGGTTCGAATCCGCCCCTCGCTACCAAAGAAAGATAAGCACCGCTTAACTTTTTTCACGTAGCACAAAAAAACTTCCTTCACACAAATGAGTTTGATCACAATTTGATCACACAAATTGTTTTTTTAATAAAACGTATTGAATGATAATTATTGCTTCAAAGGAGTCCCAGCGTTGATTAGGTTTTTTAATTCTTTAATTTTTTTTTCAGCAAACTTTTTTTTGATTCTATGTCCTTTTTTTTTGTTAATTAAACTCCACATCGGTTGAAGATTATTAAAGTTGAAACAAATTTTTTGAATTTTTATATTGCTTAAATCGTAGTTTTTTATGAAATAATGAACAGGAACAATATGATCTATCTCCCATTCCTCTCTGTTGTCCCAGGTCATACCTTTTTTAAAATTATTTTCTAGGTGCTTTTTGAGTTGATAAATTGTGCAGCCTACATATTCTAAAGTTCTATCTACTTTTCTTAAGTTAATATCTTTTAACGCCCTTTGTATTCTAGATCTCATCTTTTCTTTAATTTGTACGTTGATATCAGACCTATATCTTCTCTTTACTCTTTCATTAATTTTTTTCTTATTTTTTTGAAAGTATCTTTTCTTAGACTCTTTTATTTTTTCCTCATTTTTCTTGACGTAGATTAAATTTTTGATTTTGATTATTTCTTTATTTTTTTTCTTATATATCTTAGATTTTTTGTTTATTTCTTCACGATTTTTTTTTCTATATTTCTTATTTTTTAAAATTATTTTGTCTTTATTTTTTTCACTATATTTTTTGTAATAAATTTGTCTTTTCTGTTTTGTTGACTCTTTTTTTAAATATTTAGAATTTTTTTGCCATCTTCTGTAGCACTCAACACAATCTCTTCTAAACACAAATTTTAATCCGTCATGCCCATACTTACATGGGTTGCCATAGTATGTATTTTTTCCTTTTCTCTTAGCTATTTCACGGCGTTCTTTTTCCTCTTTATAGGTTATTTTTCGTTTTGGAATGAAATTTTCTGCTGCTTTTTTTCTTGCACAGTGAACACACGCACTTCTTCTGTTAACGTATCTTAGGCCATCATGCCCGTATTTACATGGATTTCCATAAAAAAAAGTGTCATTTTTATTTTTTGCTTTTTTTATTCTACTTAAAATTTGAACTTCATTTAGTTTCATTAATACAAATTGATAATACTCAAAGTTGAATTATTTTTTCATTATTAAATATCAAATTTTTTAAACTTGCTTTTAAGGTGTTTCTTAAATAAATCCGATGTTTTTTCTAAATTAGGATTATTTTTAAGTTTTTCTAATTCTGTAACATTATAATTCTTAACAAGTTTGTTAATAGCTTCTTTTAAATTTTCCTCAATTAAGGGATCATCAATATTTTTTAATTTCTCAAATAATCCTAAACCATAGAAAAATAAGCTTGTTGAGAAAGGCATATGTTTATGTGCATTTATAAAAATATGTCGAGCAGAATTAGGGTCGTTATCTAATGGATAGGGTTTTCGACTTATTGCAACAGGATGAACAATTTCACATAACATGAAATAATTATTTTCATCATAAAAAATCTGCTTATATAATTCTATAAGCTCTATATCTTTCAAAATTTTGCTATGAAATATATCTTTAAAATTCCACCTATATTCATTTTTCATGTCATCAAAAAAGACTTTTAGAGCGTCGTTTATATGAATAGTTTTATCGTTTTTTGTATTTGTTGAAGTTATAGCAGTGACATAATCCATATAATCCATTTGAAAAATTTTATCGAATTCAGTCATTGATGAAGCTGACTTCACATATTGTATTCTTAGATTAAGTTTTGCAATTTTAAGCCATTCTTTTGCATTAATTAACTTTTCTAAAGTTCTAATATAATAATAAAATAGAATTAAATTTTCTATGTTAGCTCTAACTAATATTAAACCAGCATAATTGTTTTTTTCAAATTGATTAAAAGCTGTTAAAGAAAAATTAAATATTCTTAAAAAAAACTGTGTAGAGATCTTAATAACTGGCCCAACAATATCATCTTGAAAGAAACAAGATTTTATCTCACCATTTTTAAATTTTGCATGATAAACTTTAAGAAAATTTTCATGCTCTTTAATACAATTTTCAACAATATTAAATTTTTGTATTTCTTTTGACTGACTTTCTAGGAGATTGTTGGTTTCCTCAATATTATTTTTATCCTGAGAAATTTGGTTTTCAAAATCTTTTAGATGCTTATCTTGTAGTTTTTTATGTTCCTCGATTAATTCTGCACTTATCTCTGGATTAGATTGAGCTTTTTTTAATAGTCTCTTAAACTCTTTTTTTATATCATCAAGATCGTCTTTCATCATTAAATCATACAATATTCTGGTCACAAATTGGACTCACACAGAAGCCAAATATGTTTTTAAGTTGCAAAAAAAGTATTGTATAACGTTAAGAAGTGAAGGGAGGAGGTCGCTGGCCAGGACTCATAAGCCTGGGGTCGGCGGTTCGAATCCGCCCCTCGCTACCATTTTTTATGAATAATTTAAAAATGTATTGTCTGACTTTAAACGATAGTCATTTAAATAAAATTAAACAATTAAATTACATACCGGTAGGATTAGGAAAAGATATTCTATCAAATGAATTTTTGAGGGATAACTCAGGAGATAATATTTCTGAAAAAAACCCTTTCTACGGAGAATATACATTTCATTATTGGATTTGGAAAAATCAATTAATTAATTTTGACAATTCATGGATTGGATTTTGTCAATACAGAAAACATTGGTCAAAAAACAAAACTGAAGTCAAAATAGAGAATTTTAGTGATTTAAATAATAACATTTTAAAAAATATACCTGAAGATTTTAAAATTTATGAATGTATTTTAGGAGAACCTATATTTATAAATCAATTTAGATTTTCAAAATTTATTAAAAAAAATCTTAAAACTATGGTTTTAAATCCAAAATTATTTTTATCTAAAAAAAAAAGAAACATTAAATTTCACTTTGATATGATGCATGGTAGAGGTAACCTCGACAAGGCTATAGGATTGCTTGATCATAACGATAGAGAGGATTTTAATTATTTTGTTAACACAGAAGTTTCTTTTAATCCTCACAATATGTTTATTTGCAATTCTAAGAAAATTTTATTTCAATATTATGAAGTAATTTTTCCTTGGCTTGAAAAATGTGAAAAAGTATTCGGATTTGATTTAAGTGGTTACGATATGCAAAGAATTTATGGGTTTCTAGCTGAAAGGTTTATGTCTTACTGGTTTAAAAAAAATACTAATTTTAAAACAGTGCCAATTATTTTTAAAGATATTACAAATTTAAATTAAATTCCATTAAAGCGACTGCAAAATTGTTTAAATGTAGGCAATTTTTTATCTTTTTTTGAAACTAAAAATTTATTCTTAGGCCATTTAATTTTAATAATTGGATCATTGTAAACAATTCCACTTTCATATTTTGGTGCATAATAATTGTCTAGTTTATAGTAAATTATATTCTGTTTTTCGATACTATAATACGCATGCGCGAATCCAGCTGGAATATATAAACCAAGAGCATTTTCTTTTGAAAGTATTATTTTAAAAACTTTACCAAATGTTTTTGATCTTTTTCTTAGATCAATTACGACATCAAGTATTTTTCCCTTTAAAACATTTACATATTTTGATTGTTTAGATTTATATTGAAAATGAAATCCTCTTAATACATCTTTTTTTGAAGTCGTGCAGTATTCGAAAATAAATTTTTTTTTAAGAATCTTTTTATTAAATGTTTCTCTCAAGCTACCTCTATTATCAATATTATTTTTTTGATAAATGACTAGTAAATCTTTAAATTTTGTTTTTTTAATTTTCATTTTTTGATAATTTTTTTTAAATAACTCAAATTCATATCGGTTCTTTTTGGAAATTCACCTTTAGAGTATTTTTTTTTCACCTTTTTATTAGACTTTTTTGCAAAATTAAAGACAGTTTGACTGGGTCCTCCAACATTAATTATTCCATTTTTATTTAATAATTTAAAAATTATTTTTGCTGCATCCTCTTGATAAATAAAATTTGATCTAACATTTGCATAAGCATTTTTGTGTATAAATGGTTTTTCGGTCATACATAGCCTCAGGATGAGTGAATTGCTGTACATCTGAACCGCACATTCTCCACCAAGTTTTGACCACGCATAATTGTTCCATGGTTTTAAAGCATCGTTCTCTTTGTACCCACCTTTGTTGCCAGGATAAACATAGCTAGTAGAAAGATAAATCATCTTAATTTTAAATTTAGATGCTATATTAACTAATTTACAAGTTCCTATAATGTTTAAATTTATACTTTTTGAAATATTTTTTTCATGAATTTTCATTGGTCTAGATAAACCAGCTAAATGGAGAATTGCTTTAGGTTTATATCTTTTTAAGTTTTTTTCGATAGAACTCTCTGAAAGAATATTAAGTTCTTTTTTATTTCTAAAAATAAACCGCTTATCATTAAATTTTTTAATAATCCTTCCAAATCTACCGTCAGAACCTGTTACTAGTATTTTAGACATTTATCAGTGATTTAAGATAATCCGAGTAGTTGCAATTACCGTAAAAACTTATTGAATTTTTAATATTATTTTTATTAATCCAGTTTTTATTTAATGCAATTTCCTCTAGGCAGGCAATTTTGAGACCTTGCCTTTCTTCAATTGTAGAAATAAAATTTGAAGCACTATAAAAATCTTTTATACTACCTGTATCTAACCACGAGCCGCCTCTTCCTATTAAATCTGCGGATAGTTTTTTTTTGTTTTTGTAAATATTTAGTAAGTCAATAATTTCTAGCTCGCCTCTTTTAGATGGCTTAAGTCTTTTTGTGTATTCTATCACTTTGTTATCAAAAAAATATAAACCTGTTACTGCTAGATTTGATTTAGTTTTTTTTGGTTTTTCAATAAGTTTTAAAACTTTTTTATTTTTACCGATTGTAGCAACACCATAAAGATGAGGTTTTTTAACAGGGTGAATGAAAATTTTTGCCCCACTTTTAAGAGTAATATTTTTTTTCAAAATATTAGTTAAACTTTGACCGTAAAAAAAATTATCTCCTAAGATAAGTGCAACTTTATCTTTTTTAATAAAACTTTCACCAATGGTAAATGCCTCAGGTAATCCACCAGGCTTTACTTGTTCTTTATATTGAATCGTAATACCCAAATTATTATTTTCTGGTAATACTTTTTTAAATTGATGTAACTGTCCTTTGTTTACAATGATTAAAATCTTTTTAATCCCAGCTAACATTAAAACAGATAATGGGTAAAAAATTAAAGGCTTGTCATATAAGGGAAGTAATTGTTTATTTACAGCTTTTGTTAAAGGACTCATTCTAGTGCCCATTCCACCAGCTAAAATAATTCCTTTCTTTATCATGTATTTAAACCTAATCTATTTTGATAATCTTTTTTTGAAATATTTTTTAGGAAATTTTTATTATCTAAGTACCATTTAATCGTTTGTCGTAAACCTTGATCAAAGTTTATTTTTGATTTCCATTGTAATTCTTTTTGAATTTTTTTATTATTTAAAGCATATCTAAAATCATGTCCCGGTCTATCTTTAACAAATCTTATTTTTGTTTTTTTTCCAATTTTTATATTCATCAATTTACAAATTTTTAAAATTTTTTTTACTAAATCTATATTTCTTAAGTTTTTATTAGAACCAACATTGTAACTTTCTCCATTTCTACCTTTCAAATATAGCCTGAATAAGGCTTCACAATGATCATCAACATGTATCCATTCTCTTGAATTTTGCCCTTTTGCATAAATTGGCAATTCTTTATTTTGAAAAATATTTGTTATCATTTTTGGAATTAATTTTTCAGGAAATTGATATGGACCATAATTATTACAACAGTTAGATATAACAGCATTTAAATTAAAAGTTCTAATATAAGATTTAACTAAGTGATCCGCACTAGCTTTTGAAGCCGAATAGGGAGAGCTTGGTTTATATTGATAATTTTCATCAGATCTACCTTTATTTATATCACCATAAACTTCATCTGTAGAAATATGAACTAACTTAGGTGAAATTTTTTTTTTATTTAAAAATCTCAAAGATTCTAAAAGATTAAAAGTACCAATTATATTTGTTTGAATAAAATTTTTAGGTCCATCTATTGATCTATCTACATGAGTTTCAGCGGCCAAATTGAAAATCGCTTTTGGTCTAAATTTTTTAATTATGTTAATAAGTTTTTTTTTATTATTTATATCAACTTTTATTAATTTGTAATTTTTTTTGGTTCTGAAGCCAACATTATGTTTATTCGCAGAGTATGTCAGTTTGTCTAAATTGATTACAAAAAAATTTTTTTTTATTAAAAAATTTACCAAATTGCTTCCTATAAAACCAGACCCACCTGTAACTATGATTTTTTTCATTTTAGTAAAGAATTTTAAGTTTGTGTGTTAAATTAGTAAAAGAATTATCTATCAAAATCAATTAATATTATACTATGGATTCAAAAGAACTAACCGTTGTAATAGTAACATTTAGAAGTGAATCTAAAATATTTGATTGCCTCAGATCTATAAGCAATCTCGCAGAAATAATAGTAGTTGAAAATTCAAATAATAATGATCTTAAAAAAAAACTTGAAAGCAAATTCTCTAATTTAAAATGTATTCTCACAGGTGAAAATTTAGGTTATGCAGCAGCAAATAATATTGGTCTAAAGAGTGTAAAAACAAAATACGCACTTGTTTTAAACCCTGATACAATTCTAGATGAAAATGCTATTCAAAGATTTCTTAAAAGCGCTGAAAGATTAAAAGATTTTTGGCTTATGGGGCCGTCAAATGATCAAATGGTCGAACTAGAATTTGAAGAAAAAGATTTAATAGAAGTGAATAATTTGAAGGGTTTTGCAATTTTTTTAAACCTGTCAAAATTTAATAATGAATACTTTGATGAAAACTTTTTCTTATATTTTGAAGAAATTGATTTGTGCCAAAAAGTAAAAAAAAATAATGGCAAAATTTATTTAGACCGTCTAATAAAAATAAATCATGATGGCTCCCAATCTGTTAATAACCTTAATAAATTTGAATTAGAAAAAAACAGGAATTGGCATTGGATGTGGTCAACATTCTATTATCACAAAAAATATAAAGGTTTCTTTTTAGCTTTAATAATTATTTTTCCAAAATTACTATCTGCATTCGCAAAAACTTTAATTTATTCAATATTATTTAATAAAAATAAAAGAGATATATATTTTTGTAGGCTGAGTGGAATTGTTAACTCAATAATTGGAAATAAATCTTGGTATAGGCCATCAATAGATTGATTTATTTTATTTAAAAAGATAGAAAACAAAAAATGCCAAAAAAAAATTTGATATTAGTTACTGGAGGCGCTGGTTTTGTAGGAACTAATCTAATTAAACATTTACTTAAAAAGACAAATTATAATATTATTAGTTTAGATGATTATTCCTCAGGCTATAAAATAAATCATATAAGGAATTCAAAAGTTAAATATATCAGAGGAAAAACTTCAAATATAGGCACTCTAATTAAAGATCCTTCAAAAATTAAAACTATTTTTCATTTTGGTGAATTTGCGAGAATATATCAAAGTTTTCTTAAAATGAATGAATGTATTGAATCGAACTCAGTTGGCTCTAATGCAGTTTTTAATTTTTGTTTAAAATATAATATTAAACTTATTTATTCCGCAACTTCTGCGTCTCTAGGAAATAATGGAAATGATAAAAACTTATCTCCTTATGCCTTTACAAAATCAAAAAATTTAGAATTGTTAGAAAATTTAAAAAAATGGTTTAATTTTAAATATGAGGTAATTTATTTTTATAATGTTTATGGTCCTCATCAAATATGCAAAGGTCATATGTCCACAGTCATTGGTATATTTGAGGATCACTATAAAAGAGGTAAGGCATTGCCAGTCGTAAAGCCTGGAACACAAGCAAGAAGGTTTACTCATATAGATGATACAATAAATACTTGTTACCTTGCTTGGAAAAAAAATTTTTGTAGGCATTATAGTATAGCAAATAAAAAGTCTTATTCAATTTTAGAAGTAGCTAAAATGTTTAATTCTAAAATAAAGTTTTTACCAAAAAGACCCGGCGAGCGATACTCTTCAGCTATAATAAATAAAAACTTATCTAATAAAATGTATAAGCATTTTGGAAAAATCAATCTGAAAGATTATATAAAAGAATTTATTAGAAATAATTAATTAGTGCCCAGGAAATTCAATTAAACTTTCCGTTTTATACCCTTTTTTTTTAAGCAGATCGTTTCCAGGAAGATCAAATAAATTAATGACAAATATAAAGCCCGCAACTTTACCCCCTGAAATCTCGACTATTTTTGCAGCAGCTGCAGCTGTTCCTCCAGTGGCAATAAGATCATCAATGATTAATATTTTTTCTCCTTTCTCTATTGAATCTTTATGGACCTCAATTGTTGCTTTTCCATATTCTAATTCGAAATCAATAGAATAGACTTCTGCTGGTAATTTATTTTTTTTCCTTAAAAGTATAAAAGGTTTTTCTAGTTGATAAGAGACTGTGGAAGCAAAAACAAAACCTCTAGACTCTATTGCAGCAACTTTATCAAAATCAATTTTTTTGGCTATCTCAATAATTTTGTCGTTAGTATATTTAAATGCTTTAGCATCTTTAATAAGCGTCGTTATATCTCTGAATAGAATTCCTTTTTTTGGATAATCTGGAATTGAGCGAATATGTTTTTTTAAGTCCATTATTTACTTCAAGTTCTAACAAAAAAGTATTAATAATTAAATCATGAAAAACAGAAAGCTTGGGATAATTGGTGGTAGTGGTCTTTACAAAATGGAAGGCTTTGAAAAAACTAAATGGAAGAAAATCAATACCCCCTGGGGAAAACCTTCTGATGAGATTTTAGTAGCTAAGCTAGAAAAAGAGGAAATTTGTTTCATACCTAGACACTCTAGAGGACACAAAATCAATCCAACAAACATCAATTTTAGAGCTAACATTGATGCAATGAAACAATTAGGTGTTACAGATATAATTTCTGTTTCAGCGGTTGGATCTTTAAAAGAGGATTTAGAGCCAGGAAAGTTTGTCATAGTTGATCAATTTATAGATAGAACATTTTCAAGAACAAAAACTTTTTTTGATGAAGAGATCGTTGCTCATGTTTCAATGGCCAAACCTATAAGCCCGGGTTTATCTAATTGTTGTGAGGCTGCTTTAAAAAAATTAAATATAAAAAATCAAAAAGGTGGAACTTATGTAGTAATGGAAGGACCACAATTTTCAACTTTAGCAGAGTCCAATCTTTATAGATCTTGGGGGGCTGATGTCATAGGGATGACAAATATGCCTGAAGCTAAATTAGCAAGAGAAGCTGAGATTAGATACTGCACAGTCGCAATGGTAACAGATTACGATTGTTGGCATCCTGATCACGATGAAGTCGATGTAAGTATGGTTATTCAAACATTAATGAAAAACGCATCTAATGCGCAAAATATGATTAAAGAGGTAATTAAAACTTTTAAAAATTATTCAGTAGAAAAAGATCCAGCAAACAATTGTTTAGATGTAGCAATAATTACAGATCCTAAATTAAGAACTAAAAAAACAATAAAAAAACTTAACAATATCGCAGGAAGAGTTCTTATTAAAAAATAATGAGAATAGAAAACAAAGCTTATCGAACTATTTGGTTTGAAGATAATATAGTAAAAATAATCGATCAAACAAAATTACCTCATAAGTTTATAATTAAAAATTTAAAAACTGTAGCAGACGCTATAAATGCAATTAAAATTATGGAAGTTAGAGGTGCTCCTTTAATAGGTGCTACCGCAGCTTACGGTTTAGTTCTATCGATCATTGAAAAAAATGATTTATCTTTTTTAAAAAAATCTAGTGAAGACCTAATAGCTTCTAGACCAACAGCAATTAATCTTAAATGGGCAGTTGATAGAATGATGAAAAAATTATCTGGTGTAAATAATAATGATATTCTTAATATAGCTCTTAAAGAAGCGAAATCTATTGTAGAAGAGGATGTTAGTTTTTGTAAAAGTATAGGTCTTAATGGATTAAAAATTATTGAAGAAATTTCTAAGAAAAAGAATGATACAGTTAATATTTTAACCCACTGTAATGCAGGATGGTTAGCAACCATAGATTGGGGAACAGCTACCTCGCCAATTTATCATGCCCATCAAAAAGGAATTAAAGTACATGTTTGGGTCGATGAAACAAGGCCACGTAATCAAGGCGCAAACCTAACCTCTTACGAGCTAAATGAGGAAGGTATTTCAAATACGGTAATTACAGATAATGCTGGCGGTATATTAATGCAAAGAGATCAAGTTGATATGTGTATCGTTGGAACTGATAGAACTTTAGCAAATGGAGATGTTTGTAATAAAATTGGAACTTATCTAAAAGCATTAGCAGCAAAAGATAATAACGTTCCATTTTATGTGGCGCTTCCAAGTTCAACAATAGATTGGAATATTAAAGATCATAAAAAAATTCCAATTGAAGAAAGAGATTCAGAAGAATTATCTCATGTAGAAGGTATTGATAAAAACAATCAAATTACAAAAGTAAGAATATATCCTGAAAAAAGTAAATCAATGAACTTAGCATTTGATGTGACTCCTGCTAAATATGTAACAGGTTTAATAACTGAAAAAGGAATTTGTGAAGCATCAGAAAAAGGTTTGAAGGGATTATTCAAGTGAGTAAATTAAAATCAGAAGTAATAAAATATTCTAAAAAGCTCAACATTACTAACCTTTCAGCTTTAAGATCTGGAAATATATCTGTTAGAACAAAGGAGAAAGGGGTTGATGGATTTTACATCACACCATCTGGAAGAAAATATGTTTCATTAAAACCTAAGGATATTGTTTTTGTTTCTCTTAAAGGTATTTACGATAAAAAAAAGGATAAACCTTCATCGGAATGGAGATTTCATCAAGATATTTATGTGAATAAAAAAGAAGCTAAAGCAATAGTTCATGCACACTCTACTTGTGCTACAGCCGTATCGACACATCAAAAAACTATTCCAGCTTTTCACTATATGGTTGCAGTAGCAGGCGGCGAAGATATTAAGTGCAGTAAATACGCAACTTTTGGAACTAAAAATCTTTCTAGAAATATTATTAAAGCACTCAAAAATAGAACTGCATGTCTAATTGCAAATCACGGACAAGTTGCGTTTGGAGATAATTTAGAAAAAACTTTTGAGCTTGCACAGGAGGTCGAAAATATTTGCCATCAATATATAAATGCCCTAAGAATTGGAATACCTAAAATACTTTCAAAAAAAGAAATGAAAATAGTTTTAGGTAAATTTAAAAATTATAAGAGGGGATAGTTTTTAATGATCAAAGTTGGTGAGCACATTACCATTGATTTTCTTGGTGTAAAAAAAGATTATACACCTGAATTTTACGAGAAAGTCATTTACAAAATAGCAAAAGCTGCAAAAGTCGAAATTTTAAATGTAGCTTCTCATAAGTTTGAGCCGCAAGGATTTACGCTTGTTGCTTTATTATCAGAAAGCCATTTTAGTTTTCATACTTTTCCTGAAAGAGGAGTAATTAGTTTTGATTTTTTTACTTGCGGAAAAGTAAATCCTAAAGTTGCTCTTAAAATTTTAAGAAATGAGATTGATCATAAAAGAGTAGTAACAAATGCATTCGATAGAAGCAGCATTGGACTTTATGATGATATTTATAGCACTCCAGGGCAAAAGAAATTTTATGTTGTTAAAGATGTTTTAGAAAAGTTCACTTCCAAAGTTGGCCAGTTTGTTGAAATAATGGACTTAGAAGAGTTTGGTCACGCATTATTTATTGATCACGAAATTCAAGTAGCTGAAAAAGATGAGAAAATTTATAGTTCTAGTTTTTTTAAGTCTAGCTTCGATTTAAGTAAAAAAAATAATAATGTAGCAATTATTGGTGGAGGAGACGGAGGAGTAGCTAGAGCTTGTTTAGAAAATAACTCTAATTATATAGACTGGTTTGAATTGGATCCTGAAATTGTGGATGTGTGTTACCGTCATTTACCTAAAGTTTGTTCTAAAGTTAAGAAAAGCAACAAAATAAAAACTTTTTGGGGAGATGCTTTTAAAAGCATAAAAGAAATAGAAGACTCCAAATACGATAAAATCTTTGTAGATTTAAATGACGATCAATACTGTATTGATCTCGCTAGAAAAAACATGAAGGGTTTAAAGAGAATTCTTAAAAAAGGTGGTGTGATAACCGCCCAAGTAGGTAGTTATGATAAAAAACCAAAGCAGGTAGATAACTGGTGTAAAGTTTTATCTAAAAGCTTTGGAAATGTTAAATTATCAGGCGCTTACGTACCAAGTTTTGACTGTAACTGGAATTTTGCTTCATCTATAATGAAGTAATGTTTCGAGTTTCCTGTATTCAATTAAGATCAAATAATAATATTCATCAAAATTTAAAAAAAACAGAAAAGTTAATCTTAAAAGCTGTTAAACAAAAAACTGATTTTATATTAACGCCAGAAGTTTCATCTCTTTTTTCACTCAATAAAAAACAACTTTTGAAGATATGCAAATCAATGGATAAAGATGAGTATCTATTAGGAATTAAGCAATTAGCAAAAAAATATAAAAAATGGATTTTAATTGGTTCTCTAATTATTAAAATTTCAAAAAATAAATTAGTTAACCGTTCCGTATTGATAGACAAAACAGGTAAGGTTAGGACTTATTATGATAAAATTCATATGTACGATGTTGTTTTAAGTAAAAAAGAAAAATACTTTGAGTCTAAAACCTTTACAGCAGGAAAAAAGATTAAATCCTTTAATCTACCTTGGGGCAAGCTTGGTTTATCAATTTGTTATGATTTAAGATTTCCTAATTTGTTTAGAAAATTATCTAAAGCTGGATCTTTATTTATTTCTACACCTTCCGCATTTACGGAAACTACTGGAAAACGTCATTGGCACTCTTTATTAAAAGCAAGAGCAATTGAAAATTTTTGTTATATCTTTGCTGCGGCACAAGGTGGCGCACATTACAATGGAAGAAAAACTTTTGGTCATTCAATGATTGTGTCCCCAGATGGAAAAATATTAAAAGAATTAAAAAAATCTGAAGGAGTGATAACTGTTACCGTTGATGAAAAATTACCAATTAAGCTGAGAGCTATTATTCCTAGCCTTAAATCAGATTAATTATTCGTAGGACTTTACTTCTTTAATATTTGAGCCAAGGGTTGTGTTTATAGCTAATTTAATTTTAGCTCTTTCATCATTTAGTTTATAAACGTTTCTTGCAAGTTCTATAAATTTATCGTCAAATTTTTTCACTTTTTCAGCAGCTCTTTTACCATCCTCAATATCCCATAATTTAAGATTTATCTCTTTTAAATCATTGGTGTGTTTAGAAATATTACTTTGGTCAGGAATAAATTTTTTTACTGTATCGTTTAAAGAGTTAAGTTCTTTTTCAATATCAATTAATTTTTCTTTATTAGATATTTTTTCTTTTTTAATTTCTAATATTGTAATCTTATCAAACAGTTCACCAGCTGAAATTTCTGCCAATATTTTGTCTAATTTGTTGCTCATAAATATATTTAGTTATATCATTCTTTAATTATACTCAGAATAAATAATGTCAAACATATTAATAATCAAACATGGTTCCTTAGGAGATTTAATACAAGCTAATGGAGCAATAAAGGATATTAAGAAATTTTATCCTAATAGAAAAGTTTTTCTGCTTACCACTCAACCGTATTCAATTTTTATGTCAGAATGCCCTTATTTAGATGGAGTGTTAATTGATAAAAGATTGCCTAGATGGAACTTATTTTATTTAAATAATTTAAAAAAGACATTAGCAAAATATGACTTTAGCAAAATTTTTGATCTTCAAAATTCCAAACGGACAAAATTTTATAAAAGATTTATAATTAAAAATGCTGAATGGTCATCTACTGAGACAGCTTTAGAACCAGGTCAGAAAAAAAGTGATTTTGACAAAGATCCTGTTTTAGATCGAATGGAAATTCAACTCAAAAAAAGTGGTATTGATACTGAATTTACAAAAAATATTGATTTAAGTTGGGCTACTGAAAACGCTTCACACCTGGTAAAATATTATACAAATAGAGAATACATTCTTCTATTTCCCTTTTGTTCGCCCAAACTAATCAAAAAAAAATGGCCTTACTACAAAGAATTAATTCAAAAATTAAAACAAGAATTTAAAAATAAGTATTCTATTGCTCTTGCACCGGGGCCAAACGAAGTTGAAGAAGCAAATCAACTAAACGCTAAGGTTATTTTAGAACATAATCAACCTGTAAACATTAAAACTCTAGTATCATTAATACATGGTGCAAAATTTATTATCGCTAACGATACAGGTCCAGCTCATATTGCATCTCATTTGGATAAAAAAGGGCTAGCTCTGTTTGGAAGTCACACGTCAGCAAAAAAAGTTAGTATTGAAAACTTTAACTTTAAAGCTATTTCAGTAAAAGATTTAAAAGATTTAAAAGTTGAAACAGTTGTTAGCGAAGTAAGATCTAAATTAAATTAATATACTTTTTAATTATTTTCTCCCAACTAAATTCTTTTGAAAACTCCAAAGCATTAGCACCTAATTTTAAGTATTGATCATTAGTTAAAATTTTTAATAGAGTATCGTAAATTGCATTAAGATCATTTCCATTACATAAGTAACCTGTTTGACCGCTTTTTATAGCATCTCCTTCACCACCATAAATTCCTCCAATGGAAGGTTTGCCGTAAGAAGCTGCCTCAATAAAAGTTATGCCAAAGCCTTCGACAGATTTTTTATATACTACTGAAGGCATAACAAATATGTCCGACTTTTCTAAAAGTGCTACCTTTTCTTGTTCTGTAGATTTAAATATAAATTCAACATTTTTTTCCAATCCAAGTGTTTTCCTCAGTTTTAAAAGATTGTTTCCTTCATCACCATCACCAACAGAGACATATTTTAAACTTGGATATTTAGGTAAAAGATTTTTAACCGTCATCATGACATTGTGATGACTTTTTCTTCCGTCCAACCTTGAAATTGTAATTAATTTTGGGGATGCTTCGCCGTAAATATTTTTTGCAAACTCTTTTGCTTCATCTTTCACTGGAATTGGATAGTTGCATCCAGGATTAATAACGGTCACATCTTTTGCTCCAAGTTTTAAAGCAAGTTCTTTTGTAAACCTTGAATTTGCTATTATATGATCTGCTTTACCTAATGATTTTAAAACTCTTTTATTTAAAGAGGAGCCTACAGGGTGATTTATTTCTTTCGAATGAATTAAGCAAAATGACTTAGTCTTTTTTAAAACACTAGTTTCAATATTTTCAATACTTTTCCAATGATCGAAAAAAGCGGCTCTAATTTCATTAGTTCCTATAAACTCTTTGATACGATTTGCTTTTCTGTATTTTCTAAATAATTTAAATCCGGAAATTCTCTCAATTTCTAACTTTGAATTTTGATCATATTCTTCATCATTATCAAAATTTTCTGCAAATACTTTAACTGGTCCGTGATTTAATAAAGCATTAGATAGCCCCTCCATTAAATTTTGCATTCCACCAACTTCAGGAGGAAAATTTCTTGTAACAACTAAGAACATTAATTAAACCACTTGATGTTACAGCCCATACTTGGAATTTGTTGATCAGGACCTTTATTAGTTTTAGCAACCATTCTCATAGCAACTTTTAAATCACTTTCCCCGTTATTAACTGGTTTCAAATCTTTCAATTCTCTAAATCTACCTCTGTATTGAAGCTCAAGATCTTTGTTGTATCCAAAAAAATCAGGAGTACAAACAGCTCCATATTTCTCTGCAATTTCTTGTGTTTCATCGAATAAATAATTTATTTCACCAAAATTATTCATTTCTGCAAATTTAATCATATTATCAAACGAGTCTTCTGGGTAATTTTTTGTATCATTCGACATGATAGCTACAGAGTTAATTCCATCTTTTCTCAACTCATTACAATCTTTTGTTAAATCTTTAATAATTGCTTTTACATAGGGGCAGTGATTACAAATAAACATGATCAAGGTAGCTTTATCTCCCTTGATATCATTTAAAGAAACTAATTTATTATTGATTGATTTAAGTTTGAAATCTTCAGCTTTTTTTCCAAAGTCACAAACTGGGGTTTTAGTTAGAGCCATAATGTATTATAATTTAATTAATAATACATTACAGCAATATTATGATTTACGATTTTGAGGGACATACACCAAAAATAGATCCAGGCAGTTGGGTTGCATCTAATGCTGTAATTATTGGTAGAGTAGAGCTTAAAAAAAATTCAAACATTTGGTTTAACTCAACTCTCAGAGGTGATCTTGAACCAATTATAATTGGCGAAAATTCTAATGTTCAAGATGGAAGCGTAATTCATACTGATCCAGGTTGCCCAACAATAGTTGGTAAAGGCGTAACAATAGGGCACATGGTTATGCTGCATGGATGTGAAATTGCTGATGACTGTTTAATTGGAATAGGTTCAACAATATTAAACAAAACTAAAATTGGAAAAAACTGCATCATCGGCGCTAATGCTTTGGTTACAGAAAACAAAGTTATACCTGAAAGATCTTTAGTTCTTGGTAGTCCTGGTAAAGTTGTGAGACAGGTAACCGATGAAGAAATAGAGCACATTAAAGAGAATGCCAGGGACTATGTTGAAAATTTTAAAAAATATAAGAAATAGTTTTTTTTAATCCCATAACCAAGCTGCACCACGAACACCACTCGAGTCACCGTGTTTATTCTTTAGAATTTTTGTTCTTACTTTATCTGCAAAAGTATATTTAGGAATTATATTTGGT
>ATTF01000013.1 GCA_000419545.1 Candidatus Pelagibacter ubique HIMB058 | reverse complement strand
TTTTTTTTTAAACTGTCTAATTAATTCTAGTCTCGACAACTATTTATCTTTTTTCTTTTTTTTTCCTATAGCTTTTTCAAAGATTCCCTTAAGCGTAGCACCTGATTTGGTTGCGCCTTCCCCAAATTTTGCAATTAAGGTTTTTTCTTCGTCTAATTGTGCTGATTTTACACTCAACCTTACTCTTCTTAGTTGAGTATCTAACTCTATAATTTTAGCATCCAAAGCATTACCTGGGGAGAATACTTCCGGTCTAGCTGCAGAGGCATCTTTAGCTAATTCATTTTTTTTTATCATAACAATTAACTTCTTATCTTTATCTAATGAAACCTTTACTCCAGTTTTAAGAACTTCATGAACCCTTGTTGTTATAATATCTCCAAGAGCTTTTTTGTTTTCTTTAAACCAATCTAAAGGATCTTTTTCTAATGCTCTTTTTGAAAACTTAATTTTATCATCTTTGATTTCAATTATTTTTACTTCTAATTCATCATTTTTTTTAAATTTTTTTAGGTCTTCTGTGTTTTCCTGATAAGAAATTTCTTTATAATGAAGCATTCCGGTTAAGCTTAATTCACTTATCTCCCCAAAAATGGCTTTATCTGTAATATTATTTATTTTTATTTTTACTTTTTCACCCATTTTTTCTTTCAATTTATCCCAAGGGTTTGGCAATGTGGCTTTGTATGAAAGAGATATTCTTTTTGTGTCTTTATCAATATTAACAATTTTAAAATTAATATTTTGACCGTCGGACAAAATTTTACTTGGTTTTATATTTCTATTTGTCCAATCTAGTTCAGAGCTATGAATTAAACCTTCGACACCATCTTCAATTTTAACAAAACAACCATATTCCACAATTTTTGTAACTGTGCCTGAATATATTTCACCGATCTTATATTTTTTATCAATGTTTTCATATGGATCTTCAGTTAATGCTTTTATTGATGCAGAAACTCTGTTTGTTTTTTCATCTATCTTAATAATTTTTACTTTAAGTTTTTGACCAATGCTAACTAAGTCAGATGGTTTTTTTACTCTTCCGTGGCTTAGATCAGACACGTGGAGTAAAGCGTCTATTCCATTAATATCTAAAAAGATACCCCAGTCTGTTGTAGCTTTGACAATTGCTTCATTTACAATGTCTCCTTCTTTTATATTTTTTAAAGCTTCTGAAACAATCGCATTTTTACTTTTTTCTAAAACTGCGCGCCTTGATACGCAAACATTTCCTCTACTCTTATCGATACGAGTAGCTAATACTTTTATAGGAGTGTTAAGCAGATGATCAATTCTCTTTAAGGGTTTGACGTCAATTTGTGAAGATGGCATAAAACAAGGTAATCCATCTACGTTAGCTATAAACCCACCTTTAACCTTTCCTGTTATGTAACCTGTAACTTCTTCTTGAGACTCAAAAACACTTTCCATTTTTTTCCATGCTTTTATCTTTTTGGCTTTATCTCTTGAAATTATTATTTCTCCTTTAAAACTCTCAATTCTTTCTAAGAACACTTCTATTTTTGAGCCGATTTTTAATTTTGATAATTCATCATCATTTTTAAATTCTTCAACCGGTATCATTCCTTCCATTTTTGCTTTACAGTCTACAATTACAAAGTTTTTTGTAATTTCTACTACTGTAGCGTTTATCACTTCATTTTCTTTAAGCTTTCTATCTTTGAAATCGTTATCTAATAAGCTTTTAAATTCTTTATGAAGAGGGTTTATATTCTTAGTTTCAGTTTCACTTTTCATATTTTTTTAAAACTCGATCAATGTGTTTTGACATTTTTACCAACATCGAGATCTTGTTAAGTTTTCCGGTGTCGATTACTACCGAATTTCTGTGTTTAAGTAAAGGGGAGTGCTTTCTTTTTATATCAGAAAAATTTCTTATTCTAAGGGCTTTTTTGACTTCTTTAAACTGAATTTTAATTTTTTTTCTTTTTAGCTCCCTATACCTTCTAGATGCAGCAGTATTCAAATTACATTTAAAAAAAAACTTCAAATCAGAATTTGGAAGTATTTTAGTTGATATGTCCCTTCCTTCTATACAACAATTTTTATTTATTTTTGAAAAATTTATTTGGTATTGTTTAAGCACCTTTCTTATTTTGGGGTCCCTTGCAATAATTGAACTATGTTCAGAAATTGCTGGTTTATGAAGATTATACTTTTTTAAATTATTATAATTTAGTTTCTTAAATTTTTTATTTAAAAACTCAATTTTTTTTTTTGGTTTATATTTTAAAATCAAAAAACTTGCATATCTATATAACAAACCTGAAGATAAAAATTTAAGATTATATTTATCTGAGATCATTTTCGCACCTGTTGACTTTCCTGTTGCAGCCCCACCATCGCATGATATTTGAATTGATTTATTTTTGTATTTCATAATCTGCTCCTAATTTCTTCATAATTTTTAAAAAAGATGGTGCTGAAGTATTAACAGTTTCAAAATTTTTTATTTCAGCTTTTGCACCGGTTAATGTCGCTAAAATAAAAGTAGACATACATAAACGATGATCTCCTAAATTTTTTAACCTAATTTTTTTTGAGTTTGCCTCTACTAATCCCTTGCCAAAAATCTTAAGCTCATCGTTTTTGAAAGCACTTTTAATGCCAATTTGTTCAAGAATTTTTTGCATTTCTCTAATACGATTACTCTCTTTATTTGCTAAGTCACCTATCCCTTTAAAAATTGAGGTTCCTTTTGTTAAAGCCGCCAATACAAACAAAATTGGATATTCGTCAGTAGCTTTTACATAATATTCTTTAGAAGCTTTTAATGGTTTTAACTTAGAATTTTTTATCTCAAGATCACCAACTATTTCATTATTTCTTTTTTTTAAGTTTTTAAATTTGATATTAGCACCATGTTTTTTAAGCAATTGATAAAATCCAGTTCTAGTAGGATTTAATCCAACATCTAATATTTTCATCGTGGAATTTTTTTTTATCAATGTTAAGGCACAAAAGAATGCTGCAGATGAAGGGTCACCGGAAACTTTTATTTTTAATGCTTTTAATTTTTTTTTCCCATTTATTTGAATTATTTTATTTGGGTTTTTTTTAATTCTCAGTGCACTTTGGTTAACAGAAAGCATTTTTTCGGTATGATCTCTGCTAATATCTTTTTCAAAAATATTTGTTTTACCGAATGAGTTAAGTCCTGCAAACATTACTGCACTTTTCAACTGTGCCGACACACCGGCTTTGTAATTAATGCCTATAGGCATTCTTGAAGAAATAAGTTTAAGAGGAAAATTAAACTTTTCTTTAGGGTAAAAAGTAGCACCAAATTTAGTCATTAGTATTATTAACTTTCTCATGTTTCTTTTTTTTAGTGAGTGATCGCCAGTTAATTTTACTTCTATATTTGGCGTGGTTGATAATATACCGACTAATAGTCTGGCTAGTGTTCCTGAATTTCCAAAGTTTAATGTAGTATTTTTCTTTGCAGTAAGCGACCCAAGTCCCTTTCCGTGAACATAATAGGTTTTACTCTTTTTTACAATTTTAACACCCAATTTTTTTAAACATTCAATAGAAGATTTTACATCCTCAGACTCTAAAATATTATTTACTTGGGATATATTATGAGAAATTGACCCTATTAAAATGCTTCTGATTGAAATAGACTTATCACTATCTACTGTAATTGTTTTGTTAAAAGAGTTGATTTTTTTCTCAACAATTAAATCAAAGTTTTTACCTATCATTAATTTTTAAGAAAAGTTTGTTCCAAAGTAGTGCTGAATAGCTTTTGTAGATTTTAAAAGTTCTCTTGAGGTTCCTTCAGCAATTACGGTATTCTCACCAAGCACATAACTTCGATCCGTAATATCAAATAAGTTTTTTACATTATGATCAGTAACTAATATTGCAGTACCACTTGCTTGTATTTTCAAGATAAATTTTTGTATATCTTGTATGACTAATGGATCTAGCGCAGCTAGCGGTTCATCTAATAACACTATTTTAGGCTTGTTAATCATTACTCTTGCCATCATTAATCTTTTTACCTCTCCTCCAGAAAGAACAGAAGCACTAAGATTTCTTAGGTGTTGTAAATTAAATTCATCTAATATTTTTTCAGTTATATTCTTTTGATTTTGTGATCCCCTAATAGAGATTTGTGCTATTCCAATTATATTATCGTATACTGTCATGTTAAATACGCTTCTTTGCTGAGGCAAATAACCTAAGCCCTCCTTTGATCTTAAATGTGTTGGCATATCTTCTATAGCTTTATTATTTAATAGAATTTTTCCACTGTCAGCTTTTTGTTCTCCAATACACATTGAAAATAATGTAGTTTTCCCACACCCATTAGGCCCTAAAATTCCTACACATTCTCCTGGAAAAACTCTGATGGAAAGTTTTTTTAAAACTGGTCTGTTATCGAAGGATTTACTTATATCTTTAATTTCAAAAATCGGTTTATCTTTTTTAAATTTAAGTATTCTAAAAGTCTTTTTCATTTATAAATAATATTTGTTTTTATCTTTTCATTTTTTGAAGAACTTATATTAAGTTTGTTTTTTTTTAAATCGAATACTAGCTTATCAGCGTTCAATGATCCTCTTACATCATTAATTCTCACATTTTCATTGATAATTATATAACTTCTCGAATTTATATATTCAGCTTTTTCTGCATTTAATGTACTTCCATCATAAATTCCAGTAACATTTTTTTCAAAGAACATGTCTAAAGTTTGGTTGTTATATTTACCAAAATCTGATGAAACATTTAAAATTTTATTGTCCTTAAAATAGAACGTGGCTTTTACGGCTCTTAAATTAACAATATTTTCCTCAGTCTCATTATTCATTGCTTCACCAGCTTTTAAAATATATCTATTCCCTGAAAGATCTATACCGGAGTACTCAATATCATAAAAAATATTTGATGAATTTTTATCACCAGCTTTTTTATCTTGAATTTTATTTTTAACAGTTTCATTTAATATTTCATTATCATTACCTTTTTCTAGATTTGAATAAGTAAAAATAATAAGAGAAACACCGAAAATTAGAAAAAAAAATTGAATTAATATTATTCTTTTTTTTCTAGAAATCATTTGATTCCAGTTTGCAATAAAAAATGAATATGAATTATTCCTACAAGTTTCTTATTCTTTTTATCTAGATCCCTATCGGAAACAACTAACAATGAAGTAATCTTCTTTTCGTTGCAAATTGCTAAAGCTTTAGAAGCTGGCATGCTTTCATTAACAACCAAAGGATAACTCGAAATGAATTGGTTTAAACTTTTCTTCATTGAATTATTCTTCAATTCTCTTCTTATATCACCATCAGTTAATACTGCTTTAATAAAGTTTTGTTTTAAAATTACAACTATCCCAAGATTTTTCTTACTCATGATCTTAATTGCTTCATTGAAACTTTTGTCATAACTAATTATTGGCATTTTTTTTCCGGTTACCATTATGTCTTTAGCTAAAAGAAGAGATTTGCCAATATTTCCACCAGGATGAAATACTTTAAATTTTTCTTTAGAAAATTTTTTTTTGTACATTATAGTTGTTGCGAGACAGTCACCTAATAATAAGGTTATAGATGTGCTAGAAGTTGGCACCATACCTATGACATCAGACTCTTTTACTTTTGGTAAAACTAGTTTCACATCACTGGCTTTAAGTAAAATACTATCTGATTTTGATGCTACACCAATTATTTTAATTCTCCTTCTATTTGCATATTTTAACATGTTAGTTAACTCTGCAGTATTTCCAGAGTATGAAAAAATAATTAATAAATCCTTTTTTTCAATTTGACCCATGTCCCCATGTAGTGCTTCAGATGGGTGACAAAAAAAACTTGGTATACCTACACTTGAAAAAGTTGCTGAGATTTTTCTTGCTATTAGACCAGATTTACCAATTCCAGCAAAAATTATCTTCCCCTTACAATTTAAAATTAAATCTACTGCTTCTATAAAGGATTTATTAAAAACTTTTTTAATCTTTTTAAGTTCATTAATTTGAGTGTACGCAGCTTTTTTTGCTAAATTTATATAATTTTTCCTATTCATTAATGTTCAAAAATATCAAACTTAAATCCATTTTGATCTAATTCTACTCTAGTATCTAAAAAAGCAAGACAACTGTTAAAAATATCCATTCTTTTTTCACGAATTAACATTTTTTCTAATTCAAATTTAATTTTATGCAAGTAAACTACATCGTTAGCAGCATATTCAAGTTGTTTTTCTGTTAATTCATCAAGGTCTTTATTCCAGTCGCTACTTCCTTGTCTTTTGTCTAGAGACTTATTGCAAAATTCTTGCACTAGATTTTTTAAGCCATGGCTATCTGTATAAGTTCTTACAATTTTTGAGGCGATCTTAGTGTCAAAGATATTTGTAATTTTACATTTTAGAAAATACTCAAGGGCATTCTTATCAAATCTTAAAAAGTGTCCAATCTTAAGTATTTTATCATTTTCTAAGATCGAAACTAAATTTGGAGCTTTAAAGTTATCTTTATTAGGCTGAATAATAAAAACATTTTCTTTATCATCACATATCTGAATTAAACTTAATTTATCCCTCTCAGGAATTTGTAAACCAGTAGCTTCAGTATCTATCGCGATACTATTTCTAAATGAGCTAGCTATTTCTGGGGTTATGTCGCCTTTAAACTTAGTTATTTTCATATATAAGTAATCTAATTAACATGAAAAATCATATTTGCACAATCTTAGGTGGTGGTGGTTTTATAGGAAGATATCTTGTCAGGAATTTGACCAAGAAAAACTATAGATGCATTATTTCAACAAGAAAAGCTTTTCAAAAGGGTTATTTAAAAACACAAGCTACACCAGGGGCAATCGAGCTTATAAATTGGAATTCGAATAATTTTTCAGAACTAAAAGAATCTATCAAAAACTCCGATATCGTTATTAATTTAATCGGCATTCTTTATGAGACAAGAAAACAGAAGTTTTACAATATTCACTCAAGCATTCCAGAAACAGTTGCTAAAATTTGTAACGATTCAGATGTAAAAAAATTTATACATGTGTCTGCAATAGGAGCCAGTGAAAACTCTAAATCACTTTATCAAAAATCAAAATACCAAGGAGAAGCAAAAGCGCTAGAAAATTTTAAAAATACAGTTGTAATAAGACCAAGTGTTGTATGTGGAACAGAAGATAATTTTACAAATTTATTTTCTAAATTAAGTATACTTCCTGTTATCCCTGTTGTTGGAATGAATTATAAATTTCAACCTATTTTAGTAACAGATGTAGCTGATGCAATCGTTCAAGCAATTGAGGTAAAAGGTAATGAAAGAAAAATTTATGAAATAGGTGGACCTAAAGTTATTAGCTTTGGTGATATGGTTAAATCTATTTTGAGCACAATAAATAAAAAAAGATTTGTTGTAGAGATGCCAATGCCTATTGCAAAAATACAAAGTACAATTACCGATCTTCTGCCCATCCCGCCAATTCTTACTAGAGACCAATGTGAAATTTTATCTGAGGCAGATAATGTTGTCTCAAATAATCATCTTACATTAAAAGATTTAGATATAAATCCATCTGATGTTGAAGAAGCAATGAAGAAGTGGTTATGGAGATATAAAGACGGCGGTCAGTTTGCTAAAGCTTAAATGAAAAATATAAGTTTATTCTCTGGTTACATTTATTTAATTCTAGCTATTATTACAGGTATTGCTTCAAACGGTTTTTTAAAAACAACAGAAGGATTTACAAAATTAACTCCAACTATTTTTTGTGTAACAAGTATTGTCATATGTTTATTTTGTATTTCTAAAGCAATGACAATTATTCCAGTTGGTTTTACTTACGCAACATATGGAGCAATGACCATTACAGCAGTAACTCTTTTTGGAGTTTTTAAATATAATCAAACTCCAAACTTATACGGAACCGTAGGATTAATTTTAATTATTGCTGGAGTTATTTTGCTTAACGTTTTTGGAAGAGTAAAATAAAACCCTGGGTAGAATCTAAATTATCTAATCGACTCCTCTTTATATTTATTTTGTGCTAGTTTTTTTCTTTTAAAAAAAAACTTGGGAGTACTCATAATGAAAAAATTAAAAGCAATAATTGCTTCGCTAGCACTTTTCGCAATGTTTGCGGGAACTGCAGCTCAGGCAAAAGTAGAAATACAATGGTGGCACGCTTTTGGTGGAAGACTTGGTGAATTACTTGACGAGCAAGTAAACAAGTTTAACGCAAGCCAAGATAAGTACACTGTTGTACATACAAGAAAAGGTAACTACTCAGAAACATTAAATGCTGGAATTGCAGCTTTCAGAGCTGGACAACATCCAAATTTATTAATGGTATTTGAAGTAGGTACAGCTAGTTTAATGGCTGCTAAAGGAGCTTATGTTCCTATGTATCAATTAATGAAAGATGCAAAACAAAGCTTTAAGCCTAATAACTACATCGGACCGGTGAAAGGTTATTACACGACAACAGATGGTAAAATGTTGTCATTACCATATAACGCTTCAACACCAGTTCTATGGATTAATAAAGACTTAATGAAACAAGCTGGTTTAGATCCAGAAATGGATTTAAGCACATGGAAACAAGTTGGTAACGCTCTTGATGCTGCTAAAGCAAAAGGTATTGATTGTGGTTTAACAACTGCATGGCACAGCTGGATACACTTAGAAAATTTCTCTGCGTATCATAACTTACCATTTGCAACTAAAGCTAATGGATTTGCTGGTCTAGACACAGAGCTATCATTTAATAGCCCAGTTCACATCAAACACATTCAAACTTTAGGTAAATGGTCTCAAGAAGGTAAATTTAAATACTTAGGTAGAAGAAACGAAAGTGGTGCAAACTTCAGAGCTGGAGAATGTATGTTCTTTACAGAGTCTTCTGCTGGTTATGCTGGTATCAAAAAAGAAGCTAAGTTTGATTTTGGTATTAGACATTTACCTTACTATGGCGCAACAGAAGCACCTCAAAACACGATCATCGGTGGTGCATCTTTATGGGCGTTATCTGGAAAATCTGCTGAAGAGAACAAAGGTACAGCCGCGTTTTTAGCTTTCTTATCTAGAACAGATATACAAGCGAAGTGGCACCAGGATACTGGTTACTTACCTTCAACAATCGCAGCAAGTAAACAGACTAAAAAAGAGGGATTCTATTCTAAAAATCCTGGGACTGATTTAGCTGGTATACAGATGATGAGAAATAAAGTTACAGATAACTCTAAAGGCTTACGTCTTGGTTCTTTTGATCAAATCAGAGGTATCATTGATGAAGAGATGGAAGGAGTTTACAGCGGTAAGAAAACTGCTCAGGTAGCTTTAGACAGCGCTGTGAAAAGAGGCAACGTTCTTTTAAGAAGATTTGAAAGAGCAAACAAATAATTAAATTAATATACTAGGGGCTTTCGCCCCTAGTATAATCTTCCAATGGAAAAAAGAGTAATTTTTAAAGGTTGGTGGCTACCGGCTTTATTAGTTGCACCTCAACTAATAATTTCTTTTTTATTTTTCTTTTACCCATCAGGACAAGCATTATGGAATTCATTATTTTTACCTGATCCTTTTGGATTAAAGACAGAATTTGTGGGGTTAGATAATTTTAAATTTTTATTAACTGATCCTTATTATTTAGAAAGTTTTAAAACAACAATATTTTTCTCTACAGCCGTTTCTTTTTTTTCAATGGCAATTGGATTATATCTTGCAGCTTTAGCAGATAGATTAATAAAGGGAGCTGGAGTTTATCAAACATTATTAATTTGGCCTTACGCTATTGCACCTGCAATTGCAGGCGTACTTTGGTTGTTTTTATTTAACGGTAATATTGGTTTAGTTTCTTATTATCTTAAAGGTTTAGGCTATGAGTGGAACCACACTTTAAACGGTGATGAAGCAATGTTTTTAGTCATACTGGCATCTACCTGGGGAAGAATAAGTTATAATTTCTTATTTTTCTTAGCAGGCTTGCAAGCAATACCTAAATCTGTAATTGAAGCGGCAGCTATAGATGGAGCTAGTTTTTGGAAAAGATTTTTTACAATCGTAATACCTTTACTTTCTCCAATCACATTCTTTTTATTAGTCGTTAATATAGTTTATGCTTTTTTTGATACCTTTGGAGTAATACACACAATAACCTCAGGAGGACCAGAACAATCTACAACTATTTTAGTTTACAAAGTATTTTCTGATGGCTTCGTTTCACAAGACCTTGGATCAAGCGCTGCCCAATCTGTAATTTTATTATTAGTTGTTGGGGTGCTAACAGTTGTTCAATTTAAATATATTGAGAGAAAGGTTCATTACTAATGGTAGAAAAAAAGAAATCAGGATATTGGTTAACTCATGCTGGTTTAATCATAGGGGTATTATTTATTTTCTTTCCTGTTTGGCTAACTTTTGTAGCATCAACCGTAAACCAAGAGGAAATTATAAATCCTCCACTACCACTATGGCCTGGTACAGAGATTTTTGAAAATTACTACCACGCACTATTCAAAGGTGGACGAGAAGGCTATGGTTCTAATGAACCAGTTATAAATATGTTAATTAATTCCTCAATCATGGCACTTGGAATTACAATTGGAAAAATAGCAATTTCACTTTTATCTGCTTTTGCCATTGTTTATTTTAGATTTCCTTTTAGAAAAACTTGTTTCTGGTTAATCTTTATGACGCTGATGCTTCCAGTAGAAGTTAGAATTGTACCAACATATGAGGTTGTCGCTAATTTAAACTTACTGAATAGTTACACAGGATTAATTTTTCCACTTATAGCCTCTGCAACGGCAACTTTTTTATTTAGACAATTCTTTATGACAATACCCGATGAAATGGTTGAGGCTGCTAGAATGGATGGTTGTTCACCAATGAGATTTTTTAAAGATATTTTAATTCCTATAAGTAAAACAAATATTGCAGCGTTGTTTGTAATACTCTTTATATATGGATGGAACCAGTATTTATGGCCATTGTTGATGACAACAGATCCTGATATGAAAACTATAGTAATCGCACTTGATGCCATGATACCAGCAGGTGATGATTTTGCTCACTGGCCAACAGTTATGGCTACAGCAATGTTAGCTATGTTGCCGCCGATTGCAGTTGTAATAGGAATGCAAAAGTTTTTTGTTAAAGGGTTGTTAGAAAGTGATAAATAGATGTCTGAAATAAAGTTAGAGAATTTAAAAAAATCATTTGGCAAAACAGAAGTAATTCATGATCTTAGTATTGATGTTAAAGACGGTGAGTTAATCGTAATAGTTGGTCCATCTGGATGTGGAAAATCAACATTATTAAGAATGGTTGCAGGATTAGAAGATGCTAACCAGGGAAATATCTTGATTGATGGAAAAAAAGTAAATGAATTAGAACCTATGGAGAGAAACATTGCCATGGTTTTTCAAAATTATGCGCTTTACCCTCATATGACTGTTTTTGATAACATGGCGTACGGTTTAAAAATTGCAAAAATTCCTAAAGAGGAAATTAATTCTAGAGTTCAAAAGGCAGCGGATATTTTAGAACTAGGTCAATTACTTGAGAGAAAACCAAATCAATTATCGGGAGGTCAAAGACAAAGAGTTGCAATGGGCAGAGCTATTGTTAGAAATCCAGTAGCCTTTTTATTTGATGAGCCTTTATCAAACCTTGATGCAAAATTAAGAGTTCAAATGAGATTGGAGATCAAAAAGCTACAAACTCAATTAAAGACAACTTCTTTATATGTAACTCACGATCAGGTTGAGGCTATGACTTTAGCTGACAGAATGATTGTTATGAACCAAGGAAATGTGGAACACATTGGGACACCTTTAGAAGTTTACACAAAACCAAAGACTTTATTTACTGCACAGTTTATCGGAAGTCCTGCAATGAATATATTAAGCGGTGATTGTCAAAAGGGGCAAATCAGTCTTAGTAACGGCACGACACTTAAAACAAATAGCAACCATTCAGGTAAAGTAAATGTTGGTTTGCGACCTGAAGATTTCATAATGGATGATAATGGTTTGATAAAATTAAAAGTAGAATTAGTAGAGTTAATAGGAGCTAACACATTAATTCATGGTAAACTTGAAAATAGTAATGAAGTATTAGTTGCAAGTATAGCAGGTGTAATAAGTGAGGATAAAGTTGGAAAAAATATTAATTTAGCTTTTAAAGATGATAAATTGCACTTGTTTAATGCAAATACTGATTTGAGAATTAATTGAAAAACCCCTTTCTTACAAAACCAAATTATATAAGGATCTATGGTCACCGGGGCGCCAGAGGTGATATTGTAGAAAACTCACTTGAAGGATTTAGATACACATTTGATCTTGGCATAAGAGCCGTCGAATTTGATGTTGTTATATCAAAAGACAATATCCCAGTTTTATTTCACGATTATCATTTAAATCCTGACATGGTTAAGGACAGCTCAAACAATTGGATTTCAGATAAAAATATCAAAATTTTAGACTTAACTTTTGAGGAACTTCAAAAATTCAACATTGAAAGTTTAAAACCTGAAACAAGATATGCAAAAAGATTTAAAGACCAAAAGCCCGCACCAGGGGCTAAAATACCAAAATTAACTGATTTTTTTAAATTAGTTAATGAAGACAAATATAAAGATGTATTTCTTAATTTAGAAATCAAATCTACACCGGTGGTAGAGGGCTTAACCCCTGATCCTGAAAAAATGGTTTCATTTGTTCTTAAAGATATTAAAGATCATAAATTAGAAGACAGAACTCTTATAACTTCTTATGATTGGAGAATTTTATACGAATTCAAAAAACAAAATCCTAATATTTTAAGAGGCTTCATAACTTTGCAACAAGGTTTATCAATAACTAAA
This sequence comes from Candidatus Pelagibacter ubique HIMB058, assembly GCA_000419545.1. Lineage (GTDB taxonomy): Bacteria > Pseudomonadota > Alphaproteobacteria > Pelagibacterales > Pelagibacteraceae > Pelagilacustribacter > Pelagilacustribacter ubique_B. The sequence continues at coordinate 16,339 of ATTF01000013.1, read as the reverse complement.
AAAAATATTTATGAAAACTCACCTTGGATGGTTAAAAATTATCCTTTAGAAGAATTATTCTTATTACCTAATATAATTAAATCTATTGAAGGTCATGTGTGGAGTGCATTTTACCGTGATGTAACAAAACAAAATATTGAGCTTGCACACAAACATGGACTAGCAACTTGTGTTTGGACAGTGAACAGAGAACAGGATATCATTCGAATGATCGAGTATGGCGTCGATGGAATTATCACTGACTATCCAAAAAAAGTTCAAGAAATTTGTAAAACAAAAAATATTTCTTGGTTTTAATCTCTAAAACTTGATTTTTTTTTCATCATATAATAAACACACGCATGGCAAAAAAAAAATATCACAGAAATTGGCTTGAGAGAAAATTAGACGAATACAATCATACAATGGAGCTAATTAGGACTATTTTGCCATTTATAATCTTATTATTACAAGTTTATATCCTTACAAAGCTTACATAAAAAAGTTTAGTTTAACACCCAATTAAAATTTAAGTATAATTAATTATGCAAACTGCTTTTTTTATCGTTATTGGGGCTATAATGGCTACAGTGTTGTTTCTTGCTTTTAAAGCTATTGGTAGAGGAATGGATGCAAGAGGAGAATTAAAAAGAGATGGCACATTAGAAAAAAACAAACAAGATCCATACACATTTAAAAGTATTCAAGAAGATGAGGATGATAAGCTTTTAGAAAAATTAAAAGACAAGAATTTATCAGAAGAAGATTTAAAAAAATTATACGATGATCTTAAAAATAAAAAAGAGTAATGAGCACCTCATTAAAAGAGATTAGATTTTTAGAGGATTTACCTGATCAAGTTTTAATAATAGATAAATTTAAAACAATAAACTATGCCAATAAGTCATCAAAAAATCATTTTGGACCGAATATAGAGAATCAAAACATTTCAAGTATTGTTAGAGATCCAAGTTTATTAAGTCAAATAGACGAGTCTTTAGAAAAAAATAAAAGTGGAATTTTAGATATAGAGATCAAACAACCAAATTTTCAATTTTTTAAAGTGAGTGTTATGCCTGGCCCAAAAAATCTACTTGCAGATAGTGATACTGTGATAATTTTTTTTAAAGATCTAACAGATATAATTAAAGTACAAAAATTAAAATCTGATTTTGTTGCTAATGTTTCCCATGAGCTAAGAACTCCTTTACAAAGCATTAAATTAGGTCTTGAAACAATTAATAATGGACACGCTACTAAAGACCTTGAAAGTCAAAAGAAAATATTGCCAGTAGTCTTACAACAAACATCAAGAATGGAAAATATCGTTAATGATCTTCTGTCATTATCCAGAATTGAATTACAAGAACATATAAGACCTAATGACAAGGTAGATTTAAATGAGATTATATCTCACTCAATTGAGCTTCATCAGGAAATTTTAAAGAAAAATAATATAAAATGTGAATTTGAAGAAAAATCAAAAAGCATAAAAACTAATGGCGATAGAAATCGACTAATAGAAGTTTTTAATAACCTAATTGATAACGCTGTTAAATATAGTGAAAAAAATAAAAAAATTATTATCAAAACTAAGATAGAAGGTGACTATTTTATAGCTGTGATTAAAGATGAAGGGATTGGTATTTCAAAAGAAAATATTCCTCAAATTACAGAAAGATTCTTTAGGGTTGATCCAGCTAAAAGTAAAGAAGTAGGTGGAACTGGATTAGGTTTAGCAATAGTAAAACATATAGTTAATCAGCACCGAGCTGAAATGACGATTTCCAGTGAAATAAATAAAGGTACTGAAATAACACTGAATTTTCCTATAAATTGAGTATTTCAACTAAAAAGTTAGCCTTGTAACAAAACTTTAATATTTGTTTAACAAATCCCTAATCACCATCTCTTAAGTAATAAATTGTTAATAAGGAGAAAAATATGAAAACAATAAAAAACATAATAGCAGTTTTAGCTATTCTTTCTTTCGCATCATATGCGCAAGCAAGAGATCAAATTAAAATTGTAGGTTCTTCAACAGTTTATCCATACGCAACAGTAGTTGCTGAACAATTTGGAAAACAAGGTAGTTTTAAAACTCCAGTAATTGAAAGTACAGGTACTGGCGGTGGAATGAAATTATTTTGTGCTGGAATCGGAGTAAACCACCCAGATATAACAAATGCTTCTAGAGCAATTAAATCAAAAGAAAAAGCTTTATGTGAGAAAAACGGAGTAAAAGACATTATCGAAGTAGTAGTAGGTAATGATGGAATTACTTTTTCTCATTCCGTAAAAGCACCTGATGCTGACTTTACGAAAGAGCAGCTATGGAGAGCTTTAGCAGCAAAAGTAGACGTTGATGGTAAATTAGTTGAAAATCCATACAAAAAATGGAGCGATATTGATGCAAGTTTACCAAATAAAAAAATTGAAATCTTAATTGCACCACCAACTTCAGGAACAAGAGATGCGTGGAACTCTTTAGTTATGAACAAAGGTTGTTCAAAGGCAGCTAAATCATTATTTGGTGATAAAGCTAAAAAAGAGTGTGTAAAAATGAGAGAAGACGGCTATGCAGTTGAAGCAGGTGAAAACGATACTTTAATCGTACAAAAGCTTGCAGCTAATCCTGATGCATACGGTTTTTTTGGTTATAGTTATTTATTAGCCAACAAAGACAAAATTAAAGCAGCATCAGTTAACGGAGTAAAACCTTCTTTAGAGGGAATTCAAGACTACTCTTATCCAATAGCTAGACCTTTATTCTTTTACGTAAAGAAAGCACACGTTGGTGTAGTACCAGGCTTAAAAGAGTTCTTAGCTGAATTTACTTCATCAAAAGCTATGGGGTCTAGAGGATACTTAACGGATATTGGTTTAGTACCACTAGCAAGTGATAAGTATAAAATCACTAGAACTGCAGCTAAAGATTTAGTTACAATTAATCTTAAGTAAACGTTTGTTAATTAATGAAAAAAAGGCCGATTATTCGGCCTTTTTTTTTGTTCTCAATTACAGGTTTCAATATTTAACAAATCTGTAACAATACTCATCTAAGTAAAGGCATGAATTCTTTGATTGCAGGAGTAATTTTAATTCTTTGTTTATCAAGTTATTTTTTTGGTCGATCAGAAGCTCGCAAACTGGTTACTAAAAATATTAAACTTAAAGCCCTGCCTGCTTATTACGGATACTATTTATCATTATGGTGTGGTTTACCTGCTTTAATCATTTTTGGATGCTGGTCTTTATTTGAACCAACAATAATTAAAATTCTAATATTGAATAATTTTCCGCTAATAGAGTCCAAAGATTTATTTTATGAACAAACTTTATCATTTTTTAATGGAAATTTCTCAGGTGATATAACTAATGAAATTAAAGCAGCTTCCATTCAATATGCTAACATTGAAAATATTGCCCAAAATTCTAAAATTTTAATTATAGCTGCTGCTTTAGTTGGTTCATTAACATTTGCTTATAAAAAGATTAAACAAAACAACAAAGCAAGAGACGATGTTGAAATCATCTTAAAGATTTTATTATTTACTTCTTCACTCGTAGCGATATTGACCACCTTAGGAATAATTATATCTCTATTATTTGAAAGCTTAAAATTCTTTTCAACAATTAATATATTTGATTTTTTATTTGGAACCTCTTGGAGTCCACAGCGTGCTTTTGTGAGAGATGCGTCAGCTATTACACCTGAAGAGCTTTTAGAACTCCAAGACGCTTTTGGTTCAGTACCTTTATTTGCTGGCACAGGGTTTATTGCTTTAATTGCAATGTGTGTGGCAGTGCCTATAGGGCTATTTTCAGGAATATATCTAGCTGAATATGCGTCAACAAAAGTTAGAAAGTATTCAAAACCAATTATTGAAATTTTAGCTGGAATTCCAACAGTTGTTTATGGTTTTTTTGCTGCACTTACAGTTGGTCCTTTTTTTCGAACACTAGGAGAAAGTTTAGGGCTTACGGTATCTTCTGAAAGTGCTTTAGCAGCGGGGTTAATTATGGGCATTATGATTATTCCATATATCTCATCATTGTCTGATGATGTTATTAATTCAGTTCCTCAATCTTTAAGAGAGGGTTCTTATGCAATAGGCGCAACTAAATCTGAAACTATAAAAAAAGTTGTTATACCTGCTGCGTTACCAGGAATTATTGGATCAATTCTGTTAGCAGTTTCAAGAGCAATAGGTGAAACAATGATTGTAGTAATGGCTGCAGGTTTGGCTGCAAACTTAACAATCAATCCACTTGAGTCCACTACTACAATTACAACACAGATTGTAATGATATTAGTAGGCGATCAAGAATTTGATAGCCCAAAAACTCAAGCTGCGTTTGCTTTAGGATTGACGCTATTCATCGCAACACTTTTCTTAAACTACATCGCTTTGAGAGTAGTAAAAAAATATAGAGAGAAATATGACTAAAGAAGAAAGATTAAAAAAGAGATATAGAGCTGAAAAAAGATTTCAAATGTACGGGCTAATTTCAGTTAGTTGTGCTCTTATATTTGTTCTAATTTTAGTTCAGAATATATTTTCAAAAGGAAGCTCAGCATTTAGTAGGACAATGATTGAGGTGCAGGTAAATTTTGACTCAAATCTTTTAGAGCTTGATGGACCAGTAACACAAACATCTCTAAAAGATGCTGAATTTTATGATCTTGCCGTTGAAAGCTTACTTAAGATATATCCAAGCAAAGACACGAAAGAAGAAAGGCAGGTTTTAAGATTATTCAGCCCAGACTATGAGTATGAAATAAAAGATTATTTAGTTAAAAATCCAAATAAGATTAATCAAATAGTTCCTGTAAAAATCACTGCTTCGGATGATATTGATCAACTTAATAAAGGAAATTTTCCAAGGGATTTACCTGAAGACCGAAGAAGAGTTTCTAACTATCAATTAAATATTTACGATAATTTAGTGGAAGAAGGCAAGATTGATAAGAAATTCAATAATTATTTTTTTTCTAAAGGAGATTCCAGAGATCCAGAATTGGCCGGAATAGGAGGTTCGTTAATGGGATCATTTTTTACAATAATAATTTGTTTAGCGCTATCATTTCCAATAGCAATAATGGCTTCAATTTATCTAGAGGAATTTGCTCCAAAAAATAAGATAACCGAGTTCATCGAAATAAATATAAATAACTTAGCAGCAGTCCCATCAATTGTTTACGGATTGTTAGGATTAGGAATTTTATTAAGTGTGATGGAATTTCCAAGATCAACACCATTAGTTGCAGGAATTACTTTATCTCTTATGACGCTTCCAAGAATAATTATACCATGCAGAGCTTCACTTAAAGCAGTTCCACCTTCAATAAGAGAAGCAGCTTTATCTGTTGGAGCTTCAAAGTTTCAAACAGTATTTCATCATGTGGTTCCACTAGCTATGCCAGGAACATTATCCGGAACAATTATTGGCTTAGCTCAAGCTTTAGGTGAAACTGCTCCTTTAATTTTAATTGGAATGGTTGCTTTCGTGGTTGATATACCAAGTACGCCAGTTGATCCTTCAGCATCTCTACCTGTTCAGGTATATTTATGGTCTGAACAAGCTGAAAGAGGATTTGTGGAAAAAACATCAGCAACAATTATGATGTTGCTAGGCTTTCTTATTGTAATGAATTTCATTGCTGTTTATCTTAGACAAAAATTTGAAAAAAAATGGAATTAAATAATTCAAAAATAAAAATTAAAGCAAAGAATTTAAATGTTTATTATGGAGCAAAACAAGCTTTGTTTGATATCAACTTAGACATTAATCAAAAAGAAGTAACAGCATTAATTGGACCATCGGGTTGTGGTAAATCTACATTTATTAGATGTATAAATAGAATGAACGATGTAATTGATATTTGCAAAGTTGAAGGATCTATTCAATTAGATGGAAGTGAAATAAATGAAAAAAAAGTTGATGTAGTCACTCTTAGAGAAAAAGTTGGAATGGTATTTCAAAAACCAAACCCATTTCCAAAAAGCATTTATGACAATATTGCTTACGGCCCAACTATTCATGGTGTTGCAGAAAATAAAGATCAAATGGATGAAATCGTCGAGACTAGTCTCAAAAAAGCTGCACTATGGGATGAAGTTAAAGATAGATTGAATGAGCCTGGTACAAGTTTATCAGGAGGACAACAACAAAGACTTTGTATCGCACGAGCCTTATCAGTTAGTCCAGAAGTTATTTTAATGGATGAACCTTGTTCTGCACTAGATCCAATTGCTACAGCAAAGATAGAAGAGTTAATTGATGATTTAAAAAAAAGTTACACAATTGTAATTGTGACACACTCGATGGCACAAGCAGTGAGAGTTTCTCAAAAAACAGGTTTTTTTCATCTTGGAAAGATAATAGAAGTAGATTCAACGGAGAAAATATTTAAAAACCCAGATAATAAAATGACACAAGATTATATAACAGGGAGATTTGGTTAGATGTCAGGAACAGGCCATACAGTAAAATCATACGAAGAAGAGATGCAAAGTCTTAACGATAATCTCGTTATGATGGGCAGTTTAACTGAAAGTCAAATGGCAGATGCGATGAGCGCTGTTATTAAAGTAGATAAAGAGTCAGTCGACAAAATCGTTAAGAGTGATGGGAAGATTAATGAATTAAGGTCAATAATTGATAACCAGATAACAACTGTATTAGTAAAGAGAGCACCTATGGCTGTAGATTTAAGGATTACAATTTCAACAATGAAAATTTCTCACGATTTAGAGAGAATAGGAGATCTTGCTAAAAGCGTTGCTAAAAAAGTTAAACCTTTACCAGTTGATTTACCAGATGAATTGACTGCTAGTTTAAGAAGACTTGGAGACTTAGTTCAAAAACAATTAAAGGATGTTTTAGACGCCTATCTCAATAAATCAAAAGACAAAGCTATAGAAATTTGGAGAAAAGACGAACAAGTTGATGATCTTACAAATTTAGCAATGAATGAAGTAGCCACATACTTACAAAAGGATAAAAAAAATTTAGAAATGGCTACACATTTACTATTTGTTACAAAAAATATTGAAAGAGCAGGAGACCATATAACTAATATTGCTGAGTCTCTTTATTATTTAATTGAAGGTGAGTATCTTGAAGGCGCAAGACCAAAAGGTAAACCAGTAGAAAGTGAATGAGTGCTCATATTTTTGTTGTTGAAGACGAAAAGCCAATTTTAACTTTACTCACATACAATCTTGAAAAAGAAGGATACAAAGTTTCTTCCAGTTCTAATGGAGAGGAAGCACTTTCTTTAATCAAAGAAAAAAAACCAGAACTTATTTTGTTAGATTGGATGCTACCTGATCTATCAGGAATAAAGATCTGTCAATATTTAAAACAAGATGAAAAAGTAAAAAATATTCCAATAATAATGTTAACAGCCAAGGGCGAAGAGGAAGATAAAGTTAAAGGGCTTAATACAGGAGCAGAAGATTACATGACAAAGCCTTTTAGTTACCCCGAGCTACTTGCAAGAATTAAAGCCTTATTAAGAAGGGTTAAACCAAATGTAGTAAGTGATGAAGCGATCTATCTTGATCTTAGAATAGACAGAGAATCAATGAAGGTTTTTAGGAAAGAAAAAGAAATCACTTTAGGACCTAAAGAATACAAATTGTTAAATTTTTTAATTAAACAACCAAAGAGAGTTTATTCTAGAGATCAATTATTAGAACATGTATGGGGAGATGATATTAATGTCGAGTCCCGAACAGTTGATGTTCATATTACTAGATTGAGACAAGCTATTAATATTGAAGGAACAAAACCTCTTATTAGGACTGTGCGATCTGCAGGTTATTCTTTAGAGAACTAATTTAACAAAATTTTAATATTTTATTAATATAACTTAAATCCCTGAATGATAATTTCAATTGAGGCTCCCAAGTCTCTGGGCCTGTGATTTATCATGGGCCTAAAAAACTATTTGATAAAACCCAATTAAAAACAAAGGTATTTGCAAACCAAAGTTGGTGAGAATAGCTTTATCCTTTGAGAGAAAACCAGCGATAGTCCAACCAACGACACCTGCACCATGAAACATGATATTTACAGGGTAAATATTTAAGTTAGTTAAAAGAATACCAGTTAATACTAAAAAAGTGCTTAACCACTTAAGGTATTTTTTAATAAAATCCATTTTGGTTAAAATTCTTAGCCTGAAGCTTTAATTTTTTTCTCGATAAATTCTGGTACACCATCTTCTTTATCGATAATTTCTTCCTTAGACCCTTTAGGCTGAAAGGCATATAAAACATGTAATTTACAGTAAGGAAATTCACCCTCTGGTTTACGACCACAAAAATAGAATTTTTCCTCATTAGGGTGACCTATAGGCCATTTACATGTTTCATCAGTTAACTCCTCAAGTGATTTAGGGTTCTCTGCCTCAAAGTTTTTGTCTAATAAAATCGATTGAAATTTAGCTTTTCTAGATGTTGGCGCTGGTCCACGTCTAACTTGTTTATTTTCACCTACCCTCGGCGAATTAGGCTGCTTTGATGGAGCTCTAGCTTCAAGGTTTAGTCTATGAGCTTTTCCGATTACAGCGTTACGTGTTGTGTCGCCTAAAGCTTCAGCGATCTGACTTGCTGTATGGCCCTTAGACCATAATTCCTTTAATTTTTGTACTTTTTCGTCTGTCCAACTCATAGTATATTTTTACTGTATTTAGTATTTAATTAAGATTTAGTGCATTATATTGGGGTTTAAAACATTAAAACGCTTCAAAGCTGTTAGTAGATTTAGTTTTACACAGTTTTTTTAAAATAAGGTTTATAAGACTATCAATGGTTGAAATTACAAAAAAATATAAAATTGGAACTAGAAGATTTGGCCTAGTTAACTGGTATGGAACATGGACTTTGTATGTGAAAGAAGTCTTAAGATTTTTAAATGTTTGGGCTCAAACACTTTTTTCTCCATTAATTTCATCTTTATTGTTTTTATTAGTTTTATCCTTGGCCATTGGCACTGAAAGAGGAGAAGTTTTAGGTGTTTCTTTCATTACATTTTTAGCGCCAGGGTTGATTGCTATGCAAATAATACAACAAGCTTTTTCTCACTCGTCTTCTTCTCTAATGATCAAAAAAATAGATGGGACCATAGTAGATTTATTATTTGCTCCTTTATCAGCATCAGAGGCAACAATAGCAATTTCACTCGCTGCCGTCACTAGATCTGTTCTTCTAGCAATTATATCGATTATTACTTTTACATTAATTATCGATATACAAATTCAAAATTATTTAACTTTAATTTCTTTTACTTTTTTATCCTCTTTCATTTTGGGAAATATAGGAATTATCGCAGGTTTGTGGGCAGAAAAATTTGACAACATGGCAACCGTAACAAATTTTATAATAGTCCCATTATCTTTTTTATCAGGTACTTTTTACTCAATTGATAGATTGCCAGGATTTTTACAAACAGTAAGTGAGTTTAATCCATTTTTTTATATGATTGATGGATTTAGATATAGCTTCATTGGAACAGCGGATGGTTCGATAACATTTGGAATAATTTATTTAATTATTTTAAGTTTTGTAAGCTGGTTAGTTACATACATTCTTTATAAAAAAGGTTATAAAATTAAGTCATAACAATGAGTGCAATTTTAAATACATATAATAGAAAGAAAATTTCTTTTACGAGAGGAAAAGGAGCTTTTCTTTATGGAACAAATGGAAAAAAATATTTGGATTTTGTTCAAGGAATAGCTGTAAATTGTTTAGGACACGCAAATAACTACTTGATTAACTCTGTTACTAAACAAGCTAAAAAACTTTGGCATGTTTCAAATGCTTTTATAATTCCAGAACAAGAAAAATTAGCTAAAAGATTAAAACAAAAGACTTTTGCAGATTATGTTTTCTTTCAAAATTCAGGAGCAGAAGCAACAGAGGCAGCAATAAAATTTGCTAGAAGATATTTTTATTCTAAGGGTCAAAAAAGAAAGAATAGAATTTTATGTATAAATAATAGTTTTCATGGAAGAACACTTGCAACAATATTTGCTAGTAATAGCAAAAAAGCTACAGAAGGATTTGGACCAAAAGTAGATGGATTTGATCATTTTAATTTTGGAGATCACAAGGGATTAGAGAAAGCTATAACGAGTAGAACAGCAGCGATAATGGTTGAAACTATTATGGGAGAGGGTGGAATAAAAGTTATTCCAGATTATTGCTTAAAAGGTTTAAGAAAACTTTGTAATAAAAAAAACATTCTCCTTATTCTAGATGAAGTTCAATGTGGAATTGGAAGAAGTGGGAAGTTTTTTGCTTTTGAGCATGCAAAAATAAAACCTGATATTGTCCCTATAGCAAAAGGAATTGGCGGAGGTTTTCCGATAGGTGCTGTTTTAGTAAATAAAAAAGTAGCATCTGGAATGAAACCAGGGACACATGGTTCTACATTTGGAGGGAACCCTTTAGCGATGAGCGCAGGTAATGCTGTTATGGATATTATGTTTAAAAAAGGATTTCTAAGCAATGTAACCAAAAATGGAAAATACTTTTTAAAAGAATTAGATAAACTTAGAGAAAAATATCCAAAAATAATTAAAGAAGTTAGAGGAAAAGGACTTCTAGTTGGCTTATGTCTTCATAAAGACCAAACAAACTTTATTAAAAAGTTATTAGAAAACAATCTATTATCTGTTAGAGCTGCAGAAAATGTAGTCAGACTTTTGCCTCCTTTAAATGTCACAAAAACGGAAATAAATTTAGGTTTAAAAATAATAGATAAGGTTTGTAAAAATTACAGATGAAAAATTTTATAAATATTTCTGATCATTCATCAAATGATCTAAGAGCGATTATTGATGAGGCGAAGAGTAGAAAATTAAAAAGAAAAGGATTTAATAAATCTGCACCCGATGAAGATAAACCTTTCGATGGAAAATCTTTGGCTATGATTTTTGAAAAGCCATCAACAAGAACAAGAATGTCATTTGATATTGCTGTTAAACAATTAGGCGGGTCATCGATTACTTTAAACCCGGATGGAATTCACTATGGTAAAGGAGACGAAAGTTTAAAAGATACTGCTAAAGTTTTAACGGAGTATGTTGATATAGTAATGCTTAGAACTTCTTCTCACAAAAATCTAGAAGAGTTTGGTCAATATTTGGAAATTCCTATTATTAATGGTTTATCTGATTTCGGTCACCCATGCCAAATCATGTCAGACATTTTAACCTACGAAGAAAGTAATGGACCTATAACAGGCAAAACTATTTCTTGGATAGGCGATGGTAATAACAATATGTCAAATTCTTTAATTGAAGCCGCAGCTAAATTTGATTTTAATTTAAAAATAGGTTGCCCAAAAAAATACGAACCTGGAAAGAAAATATTAAGCTGGGCGAAAAAGAATAAAGTAAATTTGACTATTACAAAAAAACCAGAAGATGCAGTTAAAGATTCAGACTGTGTTATGACTGATAAATGGGTTTCTATGAATGATAAGGTTAATAAAAAAGCTAAGAAAAAAACTTTAAAACCTTACCAAGTTAATAAAAAATTAATGAAGATAGCAAAATCTGATGCGATTTTTATGCATTGCTTACCAGTTGGAAGAGGTGAAGAAGTTACCGATGAAGTAATTGACGGTAAACAGTCAGTTGTTTGGAGACAGGCTTTAAACAGAGTTCATGCTCAGAAGAGCATTATTAAATGGTGTTTAGATTAAGGAAGCGGTTTAGGATTATCGCTTTTAGAGTTCATATATAATATTACTGAAGCTCTATCTTTTTCTTTTCTTAAACCAGCAAATGCCATTTTTGTTCCTTTAACATACGCTTGTGGCTTAATTAAATAACTATTCATTTCTTCGTAAGTCCATTCTTTTCCGTAAGCTATCATTGCTTTTGAATATTTATAATCTGCAACTACACCAGCTTTTCTACCAATAACATTCCAAAGATTTGGACCGATCATATTTTTTCCACCAGCTGCAATCTGATGACATGCTGTACATTTTTTAAAAACTTTTTCACCGTGTCCTATATCACCCATCGCTAATAAAGCTTTAATATCTACTACTTCAACTTCTTTAGTAGCCTCTGCAGAAGCCCCACCAGATGCGGAAGCAACTTCTAAACCTTCAATTTTATAGGCTGACTCTTTAGGTTTCTCTACATGAAATAAAATGTCAGTAAATTTACCAATACCAATGATGATTAATGCAGTAAGAAGAACCGCTGCAATTATTTTATTTATTTCAAAACTATCCATAATTTTGGTAAATACTTTAATTGACGTATAACACGACTTTAATAAAAAAACTTAAAATTACTTAAATTTTTTTTGCGTCTTTGGGACGCATAATTATGAGCAAAATTGCAATAATAATACCATCAAGACTAGACGCAGTTAGACTACCCAATAAACCATTGGAACTTATAAACAACAAGGAAATGATTTTACATGTCTATGATGCTGCAAAAAAAACAAACTCTGAAGTTTATGTGGCAACGCCTGATCAAAAGATTATTGATGTTATCAATCAAAATAAAGGAAAAGCAGTTTTCACCTCAGTTGATCATCAAACTGGAACGGATAGAGTTTATGAAGTTTTTAAAGATCACTTAAAGAGTGAACCTAATTTAATTATTAATTTACAAGGAGACATGCCAAACATAGAGCCCCAAGCGATTTCTGAATTAATAAATTATATGGAGAAAGGAACTTGTGATATTGGGACTTTGGCAAGTTCTTTTAGTTCTGACGATGAACTAGCAGATGAGAATAATGTCAAAGTTGCTGTGAAAGAAAAATTAACCAATGGAAAATTTAGTGAAGCATTAGATTTCTTCAGAAAAGACTCAAATGACTACGAAAATTATTATCATCACGTCGGTATTTATGCCTTTACTAATAAAGCCTTAGTAAGGTATGTAAGCTTAAAAAGATCTAAGCTTGAATTGGAAAGAAAACTAGAACAGTTAAGAGCTCTTGAAAACTCAATGTCAATTCACGTTGGATATATCAACTCATCACCATTAAGTGTTGATACTAAAAATGATTTAATGGAAGTAAGAAAAATTATGGAGAAAAGTAATTAATATGAAAATAGGAATTCAAGGAGAGCTTGGAGCTTATTCGCATATTGCTGTAGAAAATCTTTACAAAGATGCAGATATAAAAACTTGTTCAACTTTTGAGGATACATTTAAACTGGCTTTCAATGATCCAAGTACTAAAATAGTTATTCCAATAGAAAATTCATTAGCAGGAAGAGTAGCAGATATTCATTATTTGTTACCAAAATATAAACTACAAATTCACGGCGAATATTTTCTGCCTGTTGAGCATAATTTACTTGGTAAACAAGACGCCTCTATCGAAGACATTAAATACGTTAGAAGTCACGCACAGGCTATCAGCCAGTGTCAAAAAATTATTAATGAAAAAAATTTTAAACCAATTATTTCTGTAGATACTGCCGGTTCCGCTAAAGATTTAGCTGAAGGCAAAGATAAAAGTATAGCAGCAATTGCATCAGAGCTTTCAGCGAAAATGTATAATTTAAAAATACTTAAAAAAAATATTGAGGACGACAAAGGAAATGTAACGAGATTTTTAATTATGGGAAAAAATATTGAGCAACCAGATTTTGATGATAAGAAAAATTTTTTAACTAGCTGTATTTTTAGAGTAAAAAGTGAACCCTCAGCTCTTTACAAATGTTTAGGAGGGTTTGCCACTAATCAAGTTAACTTAACTAAGCTTGAAAGTTTTTCAGTTAAAAATACATTTGAGCAAGCCAATTTTTATTTAGATATTGAAGGTCACTTAGAACAACCTAAAGTAAAAAAGGCTTTAGAGGAATTGGGCTTTCATACTGAGACTTTAGACATCCTTGGGGTGTACGAATCTTCAGCATTTAGGCAAAAATAGTCCACAAAATTTAAATCTAGTCTTGTAGTATTTAAATTGATCTTGATATACTCATATTGAGGTTGGCATCAGGTGGATGTTTCATAAACCCGGTCAGGTCTGAAAAGAAGCAGCCGTAGTGAAAATTTTTCAGGTTGTTGCCTGCCTCTTTTAAAATGACAAACAAAATTCTAGCACTTAAATATAGACCACAGGAGTTTAAAGATTTGATTGGCCAAGAGGTCATGGCACAAACCATTACTAATGCAATTAAACTTGGAAAAACCCCAAATGCATATTTATTAACCGGAATAAGAGGAGTTGGTAAAACTACAACAGCTCGTTTAATTGCAAAAGCTTTAAACTGTGAAAAAAATAATGACCCTAAAATAAATTGTTCGGGTGAACAATTTTGTCCTACTTGCAAAGAAATTATAAATTCCAATCATATTGATATTTTGGAAATGGACGCTGCATCTAAAACTGGAATAGATGACGTGAGAGAGTTAATTGAAAATTCAAAATACAGCCCAACAAGCGCTAAGTTTAAAATATTTATTATTGATGAAGTGCACATGCTTTCAAAGCAAGCTTTTAATGGTTTGCTTAAAACCTTAGAAGAACCACCACCTAGTTTAAAATTTATATTAGCAACTACAGAGGTAAGAAAAATACCTGTAACTATTTTATCAAGATGTCAGAGATTTGATCTTAAAAGAGTTAGCGTAGAACAACTTTGCGAACATCTTAAAAAGATAGCAGATAAAGAGAAAGGTAAAATATCTGAAGATGCAATTAAACTTATTGCAAGAACCTCAGAGGGATCTGTTCGAGACTCCATATCATTACTTGATAGAGCTTTAATTTCTCAAAGTATCAATGAGAATAAACAAATAGAAGAACCTGATGTTAGGAAAATGTTGGGATTGGCTGATAAAAGCAAAGTTATTACATTATTCAAAGAAGTTTTAAGCGGAAACGAAAAGAATGCATCAAGCATATTAAATGAATTAATTAATGATGGCCTAGATGCAAAGAATTTTTTAAACGATATTCTAGAAGTTCTTTACCTATTCAGCAGGAGAATAAGTCTAGGACCAATTGAAAAAGATATGTCAGTGTCAGAAGCCGAAGTTCAAATGATTGATCAGTATTCTAAAAATATTGACATGCAAGATATAGGTTTATTTTGGCAGCTTACTATAAAGACCATCGATGATTTGAGAATAGTTGGAAATGAAAATCTAACCTTAGAAATGTATATTATGCAGTTAGTACATTTAAAAAATATAGATACAAAAAAACAAGTTTCAAATTCAGAAAATGAAAGCAGTCAAATATCAAGTGAAGCTTTAATAGGAAAAAAAATTGATGATCAACCAGTTGATAATATTCCTAATCAAATTAAAAATCAGTTGAAAAACATTAATCAAATAAAAGCAAATCCAATTAAAAATTTATCTAAAGAAAGCCAAAGTACAAAAATTGAAATAACAAGTTTTCAAGATTTAATTAATTTAGCGAATAAAGAAAAAGAAATTGAGCTTAAATACGATCTTGAGCGAAATGTAAAACTAGTAAGTTTTAATAGAGGAAAAATTGATATTAGTTTTAATGAAAAACTTAATAAAAATTTTATAAAAAATCTTACTGAAAAATTATTATCCTGGACAGGTGAGCGATGGATTATTTCCTTAAGTAAAAATAGTAATGCGAAAAGTATCTATGAAAAAAATCAAGAAGATAAAAATAATATGATCGAAGAATTTAAGAAAAGTAAAGTTGCTCAGGATATACAACAAGCTTTTCCAGATGCAAAGTTGATTGATCTAACAGAAGAGGAATAAATGACAAATTTTTCAGATATGCTTTCAAAAGCAAAAGCCATGCAAGAGAAAATGAAGGAAGCCCAAGATCAAATTAAAAAGATTGAAGTTGAAGGTGAAGCTGGTGGAAATTTAGTAAAAGTTGTTTTATCGGGTGACTATGAGTTAAAATCAATTTCAATTAGCGATGCAGCCAAAAAAGAGAGCCAAGAAATAATTAATGATTTAATTATAGCTGCCTACAACAATGCAAAAGAGAACTTAAAGAAGAAATCCGCAGAAGAATTATCTAAAGTGACAGGTGGACTTAATTTACCACTAGATTTCAAACTTCCTTTCTAATGGATAATGAAATTCCAGAAATAAACGAGCTGATCCAGCAATTTTCTAAGTTGCCAGGTTTAGGACCAAAGTCAGCAAAAAGAATAATACTTAAATTGATCAATAATAAAGACAACATGGTTAAACCTTTGGCTAAATCTTTAGCTGAAGTTTATAAAAAAGTAGTGAGGTGCGTTGATTGTGGAAACTTAAAGATAATTGACAAAGTATGCATTTGCTCCTCTGATAATTCTTATGACAAAATATGTGTTGTAGAAAACTTAGCTGATATGTGGG
>ATTF01000012.1 GCA_000419545.1 Candidatus Pelagibacter ubique HIMB058 | reverse complement strand
AAAATAAATTTAATAAAGATTTTCTAATTGTTGTTTATATTTTTTAGTTATTTCTTTTCTTTTTAACTTTAAAGTTGGTGTTAACATTCCGTTTTTTTTTATAAATTTTTTTTTATTTTTTAAATATTTTAAAAAAGTTAGTAATATCAATGTTTTTTTAAGCAATTTATTTTAATTTTTAAAATAAATTTAATAAAGATTTTCTAATTGTTGTTTATATTTTTTAGTTATTTCTTTTCTTTTTAACTTTAAAGTTGGTGTTAACATTCCGTTTTCAATTGTAAACTCTTCATTAATTAGAACAAATTTTTTAACTTTTTCTATTAAAGTTAAACTTTTATTAATATTTTCAATTATAAGTTTAATTTTTTCTTTGTTTATTTCTTTTTCTGTAACGATAAGAGCAACTAGATAGTTTTTTTTATCTCCATAAACAAAAGATTGTTTAATAAATTCATTTAAACACAAAATATTTTCAATTTTACTTGGTGAAATATTATCTCCACCTAAATTAACAATAATATCTTTTTTTCTATCGGTTATTTTTAAATAATTATTTTGATCAAGTTCACCAATATCACCTGTATGCAACCATCCATCTTTTATTACTCTTTCGGTCTCCTCTTTAAGATTCCAATAACCAAGCATCACATTTTCACCCTTTATTAAAATTTCACCATCCTCAGCAATTCTCACTTTATTAGTTCTAAATGGAGGACCCACGGTCTCAACTTTTACTAAATCTGGTAAATTACAGCTTACCACTGGAGATGTCTCTGTGAGACCGTAGCCTTGTAGAGTGGGTAGCCCTATAGCATTTAAAAATTCTCCGATATTTTGATCTAAAGCTCCTCCACCAGAAACAAAAGCTTGAAGATTTCCTCCAAATTGATTTCTTATTTTTTTTCTGACTAATTTTTCACATAAAAAATTTATGATTTTTTCTCCTAAATTTAATTTCTCTTTTTTAAGTATTTTTTTTCCAAGATATAAAGTTTGATTAATTAATTTTCTTTTAAACCCTTTTTCTTTTTCAAAATTCATATTTATTTTTGTAAAAAGGTTTTGGTAAAATCTTGGAACAGCTGTCATGATAGTTGGTTTAGCAACTCCCATATTAGAAATTAATTTTTCTAAACTTTCTGCATAAAAAACTTTAGCGCCTACAATGATCTGAATAAATTGTACTGTATGTTCGTAAGAATGTGATAAGGGTAACCAAGTTAAAAAAATAGGATCTTTTTTTTTAGTTAACGTTTCAAGTAACTCAACTGCCCCTTCACAATTAGATAATATACCGCCGTGACTTAAAATTACTCCCTTAGGATTACCTGATGTACCTGAAGTATAAATAATACATGCAGGCATATTTCTTTTTAAATTAAAATTAATTTCTTTTTTATAATCATCTTCATTAAGTATATTTTTAATTAATAAACTTTCAGCTTCAATCTCTTCAAAGGAGATTATTTTTTGCTCATCTAAATTTACGAAATCTTTTATTTTTTTAAATTGATCATTATTTGAAACTATAATTAAAGATGGCTTACAGTCATTTAGAATATATTTATAATCATTTGATGAATATGTTGTAAAAATTGGAACTGAAATTCCTCCTGCATTCATAACTGCAAGATCTGACATTAACCAATACGGCCTGTTCTCGGATAGTATTAAACACCGATCTCCTTCATTAATTAAAGTTTTTATTTTTGTAGAAAGCTTAAATATTCTCTCTTTAATATCGCCCCAAGTATAAGTTGGTTTATCTGGTTTTAACCATTTTAAAAACAGTCTATCGGGATCAACTTCATCACACTTTTTAAAATAAAGTTCTACTAGACTGTTAAGTTTATCTATTTCCATAAATTGGTGGGCGAAGAGAGACTCGAACTCTCAAGGTATTGCTACCACCGGATTTTGAGTCCGGCGCGTCTACCAGTTCCACCATTCGCCCTTTTTTAGATAATTTAATTTATTTTTCTTACTATGAGAACAAAAATAGTTGCAGTAGTAAACATAATTAACGCATATGCAGCTGTTGGTACCGCAAATACTACGTCATCGAATAACTGCGTAGTAACGAACAAGGCTAAAGTTCCATTTTGTAAGCCACATTCTAGTGAAATACATTTTCTTTGTTCTGCTCCAGAAGTTAAATATTTAGCTAAGTAATAACCTAAGAAGATCATCGTAAGATTTAAAATTAAAGCAATTAAACCTGCTCTTTGTATAAAGCTAGTTATCCTGTCCCATTCCTCTACCCAAATTGCAGTAAATATAACTAAAAATAGTATTAAAGATAATCGTTGAACAAGCAGTGTTTTAGAAACAATAAAATCTGTCATTAAAGCTCGTACAATCATTCCAAAAATAACTGGAACTGTCACAGCAACAAACATTTTTAGAGCTATATTAAGCATTGATATTTCTTTAACAATTTCAATACCTAGAAAACCTGCAGAATTATAAACAATTAAAGGAACTGTTATAACGGAAATTAAACTTACTACCGCTGTTAAAGAAATTGATAGTGCAACATCTCCATTAGCAAATTTAGTTAATATATTTGACATTACTCCACCTGGTGCTGCTGCAATAATCATTGTTCCAAGAGCTATTTCTGGTGGTAATGAAATAATTTGAATTAGAATAAAAGCAACAATGGGAAGTAGAATAACTTGACCAAAAAAACCAACAATAAAATCACGTGGAATTTTAAATAGTCTTGTAAAGTCAGATACGGTTAGGCCGAGACCTAAACCGAACATAATTATGGCCAGACACACCGGGGCTATTGTTTTTGCTATTTCCATAATTTTAATTAATTTTTAGTTTAGAAAACTTCATCAAATTATACATTGTCGTTGCATAATCTGAGAAAGCTCTTTGATTTGTTAAATAAGTTTGTTCAAGGCCTTTAAGATCTTGTGCACTAGTGCTTAAAGTATATTCTAAGTTTTTATTTCTATTTATTAGTTTCCTTTTTTGTAAAGCTTTTAACTTTCTAATAACAGTAGCTCTAGGTATTCCTGAAATATCAGAGATAGATGACGCGTTAATACCTCTTTTTAATCTCATTTTTAATGTTTCAAGATAAAAGTCTTTAAAGTTAGTTGGGTTATCAATTACTTGCTTTTGTGACTTTTCAATTACTTCCCTTATTTGAATCAATCCTATCGACCCCCAAACGTTCCAGGTCTCCAAATCTTTAAAAAAAGTTCTTTGACGAACTAGGTATGGTATTTGAAATCTAAGGAAATATTCCCAGCTCACCGTAAAGTGCTCATGTATAAATTTTACTATTTTTTCATTACTGATCTCACTTCCAAACCATTTTTCTTTAGATAGAAAATTTGAAAATTTACTTAAAACTTGTGCCATTAAACCAATTGAGGTTACTGGTTTTTGAATATCGAACTTTGAAACATTGCAGTAAATCGACTTTCCGCTTCTATAAATAATACCTTTACTTTGTAAAAAGTTGACTTTCCTTCTAATTGTTTCTTTTGGAATATTTAAGTCTTTTGATATTTCAATTAAATTTATTTTATCTATTGATAATTTTTCCTGACTATAAAAAATTTCAAAAGACATGTAATGAAACCGGTCAGATAAGTTCAAAAAAACTTTATTAATTAAATACAATAAAACAAGGTAAGTATCGAAGTCTTTAAATACTTTGTATGCTTGATTTACCCAGGTTTGCTGAAACTTGAAAAAATACTTTAGAACTTCGTTATTATTATTTTGAAAAACATCGAATACTACAGATTTATCTAAACTTTGATCATCATTAATTGAGGGATTAATGTGAGCAATTTTTATGTCAGCAGGTTTGTTCACTATTGACTATTTTATTTTTTCCAAGTTACACTTTGATTGATTAAAATAGCCATCAAGATCCAAATGATAAAAGTATCACCAGGAGAAAAACCATAATCTGCTCCAAACATTCCAGCAACTATTACGATAGCGTATATAACAACTGTCGATAATATTAGACTTGCTAGGTATCTAAGAATTGTGCATTTTAAATTCATAATGTTAAAAAAATTATACGATAGATGTGTAGAGCTTGCTAGGCATAAATTTTCTAAGCCTTTACTTGGCTTTGTGGCCTTTATCGAGAGTTTCTTTTTTCCTGTTCCACCAGATTTAATGATTGTGCCAATGGTTGTAGCAAAACGAGATGATTACTTAAAAATCTTTTTAATTGCTACAACTGGATCTGTTCTTGGTGGATTGTTTGGATATATGCTTGGTGTTTTTTTCTTAGATGCTTCAATGGTGATTATCGAGTTTTATGGATATGAAGAAAAAGTTTTTGAGATGCAAGATAAGATGTCCACAAAAGGTGGTTTCTTAGCTTGGCTTGGCATTATGTTTTTGGCTGGATTTACTCCTCTTCCTTTTAAAGTTTTTACAATAACAAGTGGGGTGATTGCTTATAATCTTCCTGTATTCTTTTTCATTTGTTTATTTACTAGGGGATTAAGATTTTTCTTAGTTTCTTATTTTACATATTTATTTGGTAAAAAGTTTGGTGATTTCATAGAGAAAAGAGGTGCGCTATGGTTTACTTTAACCGGTATCTTTATTGTAGTTTTAGCGATTGCCTTGTATATGATTTTCGTCAAATGATGAATAATAATAAATTTATCTTAAACGGTATTTTAGCTTTTAGTTTTTTATCTTTAGCTATTGCTTACTTCATTCAATATAAATTAGGACACAAACCTTGTAACTTATGTTTAATTGAGAGAATTCCATACATTTCTGCATTAATTCTAATTTCATTAATATTTATATTAAATAAATTTCAAAAAGTTATTGCCAGCATATTAATGCTGCTTTTTGTTTTTGGCGCAGTGGTTTCTTTTTATCATGTTGGGATTGAACAGGGTTTTTTTAGCGAGTCGTTAGTGTGTGATTTGGGTGCCTCTTCTGAAAATTTATCTTCTGAAGAGCTACTGAAACAACTTGAAAACAAAACAGCTGTTAGCTGCAAGGATGTAACATTTAGGTTTTTTGGGCTTTCTCTTGCTACAATAAATACAATTATTTCAATTCTATTAAGTGGTATTATGGTCAAAGTTTTTAAAAATTATGGAAAAAACTAATAAGAAATATTTAGAAGAAATTATTCGGGTAGATCACGCCGGTGAGCGTGGGGCTATAAAAATATATGAAGGCCAGCTTTTAGCTCTTAAAACTTTTAAGCAAGATGAATATTTAAAGCGAAAAATTGAAGAGATGAAAGAGCATGAAAAAGAACACTATGAATATTTCGATGGAGAAATTCAAAAAAGAAATATTAAACCTACAAAACTTTTACCACTGTGGGATATTTTAGGAGTGACACTTGGTTTTGGTACTGCGATGCTCGGTGAAAAAGCAGCTATGCTATGTACTGCATCTGTGGAAGAGGTAATTGATGATCATTATAAAAATCAAACTTACAAACTTGGCGATGATGAGAAAGAATTAAAAGAAAAAATAATGAAATTTCGTCAAGATGAATTAGATCATAAAGATATTGCTTATGAACACGGAGCAACTAAAAAAGGTTTATTTGGAGTTTTAGATAAAGTGATTAAAACTTCATCAAGAATAGCAATTACAATTTCAGAAAAAATTTAATTAGGGCTCTAATTCAATATCCCAATATAAGTAATCCATCCAACTTTCATGTAAAAAGTTTGGCGGAAAGTTTCTACCGTTTCTGTGAAGATCTTCTACAGTAGGTGCGTAAGGTTTGTTGGCCAACTTTAAATCACAATCTTTATAAAGCTTGCCACCTTTCTTAACATTACAACTTGAACACGCTGTTACTACGTTATTCCAGTCTGTTAATCCTCCTCTAGATTTAGGTAATAAGTGATCGAAAGTTAAATCCTTTTTATCTCCACAATATTGGCAAGTAAATTTATCTCTTAAAAAAACATTGAACCTTGTAAAGTTTGGATTTTTAGAAGGTTGAATAAAATTTTTAAGAGCTATTACACTTGGCAAATTCATTTCAAAAGATGGACTTCTAATTTTTCTTTTATAATTTGAAACTATGCTAACACGGTCTAAGAAAACTGATTTAACTGCGTCTTGCCANCACCAAATTGATAAAGGGTAATAACTTAAAGGTCTAAAATCAGCGTTTAAAACAAGCGCTGGACATTTTTCTAAAGGAACTTTATCCGCAGAAGAAATAATCATACTTAAAGCTAACTGATAGTCAAAATTTTATCAAGTTATAAATATGTTACAGTTATAATACTTATGTATTAAAATGTTTTTTTATGAATTGTAATCCTAGACTAGAACCTTCAGTAGGTATACGATGTTCGCAGTTTTTAAATATTTTTGTTTCAATTTCATAATTATTTTTTCCAAAAAATTCCTTAGCTTCTAAGAACGAATCGATAGATACAACTTGATCAGCATCACCATGCATTAAGATTATATTTGGTCTAGAATTTATGTTGTTTGACAAATGCTCTGTGTCTATAATTCTACCAGAATAACCGATTACAGAATTAACTTTATCTTTTCTTTTTAATCCTGTTTGCAATGTAATCATGCATCCCTGACTAAATCCTCCAATGATAATTTGTTCAGCACTTAAATTATTTTTTTCTTTTACTTCATCTATAAGTTTATTTAGTTTATTTTCAGCAACTAATGATTTGGCTAAAACTTGTTCTGGTGTTTGATCCATTAAATCAAACCATTGAAATCCAGTTGGACTAGCTACGCATTTTTCTGGCGCATCTGGACAAATAAAAATCGTCTCAGGAAGATAAGCTCTCCAATAATTTGCTAAAATAGATATATCTTTTCCATCTCCTCCATATCCGTGGCAAAGTATTACAGCGTTTTTTGGTTTATTTTTTAGAACTGGCTCTAAAACAATTGTATTTAATGAGTATGTCATGATAGGTAGCTAATTAATGAGTGAATTTTTTTTTAATTTTATAGGTTTTACCCTTCTAGGTGCTGTTGCCATAGTTTTAATAATGGGTATTTATACTTTATTTAAAGGCGGAAGCACTAGTAAAAAATACTCAAATAAATTAATGCAATTGAGAGTCTTGTTACAATTTATTGCAATTATAGTTTTAGTTTTATTGGCTTATTTCTTCAAAGATTAAATATATTTCTGAATTATATTTAGAAAATATTCACTCATAAAATCAACTTCCCCAACTACACGACCAAATTCATTTCCTTCTTTATTAATTAAAATACTTGTAGGCACTCCTCTCATTCGTAATTGTTTAACGAGTTTAAACTCGGGATCATAGTAAGTTTTCAAATTACTAACTTCTATACTCTTGAAGAAGTCATCGACTTTAGAATTGTTAGGTTTTTCCATGTTAATTGTATAGACCTGAATTTCTGGATATTTTTCAGATAATTTTGAAAGCGAAGGCATTTCTCTTTTACAAGGAGCGCACCAAGTTGCCCAGAAATTTAAGATCACGATATTGCCTTTATTTTTCTTTAAGTCTACGTCCTGAAGATTAGAGTCTTTGATTATTAATTCTTTTATTTCTTGAGGATTTTCGTGAATTACAACATTTTTTGAAAAATCCTCCAATGCTTTTAAATTAGTACTAATCAAAAATAAAAGGATTATGTGAATATAGATTTTAAAAGATTTACTAATTTTCATATTAATTTAAATTAGAAATAACACAGTAAAATGAAAAATAAAAATAAAACTGTTTGGTCAAATAGATTTAAGGGTAAAACGTCTCAATCTTTTCAAAAGATAGGGTCTTCAATTCATATTGATAAAAGACTTTATGAACAAGACATAGCTGCGTCTATTGTGCATACTCAAATGTTATCAAAACAAAAGATCATTAAAAGTGAGGATGCGAACAAAATTATCAATGGTCTTAAAAAAATTAAGGCGCAAATAGATAAAGGTAATTTTGAGTTTAAAGAAAAGTTTGAAGATATTCATTTAAATATTGAAAAAGCACTATTTGATATCATAGGTCCTTCAGCTGGGTACATGCACACTGCCAGATCAAGAAATGATCAAGTGGTTACTGATTTTAAATTATGGATCAAAGATGCGTCTAAAGAAATTTTAAAAGACATTTCTTTAGTAATGAAAAATTTGCTTAAAAAAGCAGAAAAAAATACAGACACAGTGATGCCTGGATTAACTCATTTAAAAAATGCACAGCCTATTTCATTTGCGCATTATCTTTTATCTTATTTTGAGATGCTGAAAAGAGATAAAAAAAGATTTGAAAATAATTTAGATCTTTTGGATGAATGTCCTCTTGGATCAGCTGCACTCTCTGGAACTTCGTATAAGATAGATAGAACTTATACTGCAAAAAAACTTGGGTTTAAAAAACCGACTGATAATTCAATCGACTCTGTATCTGATAGAGATTTTGCAATAGATTTTTTATACGCATCAGCTGTTTGCGCAATGCATCTTTCAAGATTAGCAGAAGATTTTATTATTTATAATTCTGATGCTTTTAAACTTATTTCTTTTAAAGATAGTATGCTTACAGGATCTTCAATAATGCCTCAAAAGAAGAATCCTGATCCTGCAGAACTTATTAGAGGGAAAGTTGGAATTAATTACGGGAAACTTAATGCAATTTTAACAATCATGAAAGGTCTTCCTATGTCTTACTTCAAGGATATGCAGGATGATAAAGAATTAGTTTTCAGTGGGTTTGATACTTTAAAAGACACTTTAACTATGAGCGCTGAATTGATTAATTCAGTTAATGCTAATAAATCAAATATGCTTTTCATGGCTAACCAAGGTCATACGACGGCTACTGACTTTGCAGACTATCTTGTTAAAAATAAGAGTCTATCTTTTAGACAGTCCTACTCTATTTCAGCAAAACTTGTAAACTTTGCTGAAAAAAATAAAAAACTATTATCTGAATTAAGTCTGGAAGAAGTCAAAAAATTTTATAAAGATTTAGATAAAAGCGCATTAAAGGTATTTGATGTTAAAAATTCTATGAATATGAAGAAATCTCATGGAGGAACATCTATAATTAATGTTAAATCAATGATAAAAAAATATAAAAAGGAAATTTAATGAAAATTATTGCTACTTTTTTCTTAGTAATATTTGTCCTATCAAGTTGCGGAAAAAAGTCTGAACCTAAATATCAAGGTAAAATTAGTCAGATAAATATAATCTCATAATCAAATGCAAAATTTAAGATATGTAGGTAAAAATTTATTTATTGAAAAATTATCAATTAAAAATATCCTAAAAAAACAAAAGACACCTTTTTATATTTATTCAGAAAATCAAATAATTACAAATTTTCTTAAATTTAAAAATACTTTTAAAAAAACAAATCCTTTAATTTGCTTTGCAGCAAAATCTAATAGTAATTTGAATATACTTAGAGTACTTGGGAGATTAGGTGCTGGAGCTGATGTAGTATCTGGTGGAGAATTGTTGAAAGCTCTTAAAGCAGGTATAAAAGCAAATAAAATTGTTTTCTCAGGTGTGGGAAAAACTGAGGAAGAATTGAAATTAGCTATCAATAAAAAAATCCTTTTAATTAACTGTGAATCTGAAAGTGAAGCCAAGTTAGTAAATAACTTAGCTAAAAAAATGAGAAAAAAAGTTTCAATAGGATTTAGATTAAATCCCAATGTTGATGCAAAAACCCATAAAAATATCTCCACTGGTAAGGCTGAAAATAAATTCGGATTATCAATTAAGAGTTTTAAAATTTTTCTTAAAACAATTAATTCTCTTAAAAATATCAATCTTGATGCACTTAGTGTTCATATTGGAAGTCAGATATTAAATGATGCACCTTTCAAAAAAACATTAAATGTGATGAGTAAATTGATCAAAGAATTAAAACTTAATTTAAAATATGTGGATTTAGGAGGTGGATTTGGCATCAATTACACAAATAAAGAAAAGCCGATTAATCTTAATAAATATTCTAAACTTGTAGAAAATTTTTCAAAAAGATTAGATTGTAAAATAATTTTTGAACCAGGTAGATCAATAATTGGAAATACTGGTCTTTTAATAAGCAAAGTACAATTCATAAAAAAAGGAGCTAATAAAAACTTTATTATATTAGACGCTGGTATGAATGATTTTATGCGCCCTGCTTTATATGATGCATTTCACCAAATTATTCCTGTTTCTAAAAACTCGGCAAAGACGAAAGGCAAAATAGAGTTCGTAGGACCGATATGTGAAAGTACTTGTAAATTTGGAATTTACAAAAATTATCAGAAAATAAATGAAAACGACTTTATAGCTATTACTAATGTAGGGGCCTACGGTTCATCTTTATCCTCTAACTATAATACTAGACCATTAATTGCTGAAATTTTAATCGATAAAAATAAATTAAGATATATTAGAAAGAAACAAAATTTACTAAAATTGATTAGTTCTTAATGCAATTTTTAAAATCTTTAATCTTTAATATTTTTTTATTTGCTGGGCTCATAACGATTTTTATCCTAGCTATACCAACATTAGTTCTACCTAGTAAATTCACAATATTTTTTGGAAGAGTATCGGCTAAATACATAGTTTTTCTATTAAAAATTATTCTTCATTCAAAAGTAATATTTCATGGTATTGAAAATTTAAAAAAAGTAGATAATTTTTTCATTGCTTCAGCTCATCAATCAATGTTTGAGACTTTTGCCCTGCAGATACCTTTAGATGGTCCTATCTTTATTTTAAAAAAAGAATTATTAAATATTCCGCTATTTGGATGGTATTTAAGAAAAATAGGATCAATCGCAATAGTTAGGCAAACAACTACAAAAGAAAATTTAAATTTTTTTGATAAAATTAAAGAAACAATAGATAAAAGTAAAAGACCTCTTCTTATATTTCCTCAGGGGACTAGAGTAAAACTTGATGAACGACCGCCATTTAAGAAGGGAGCAGGTAGAATTTATAAAGCCTTAAATTTACCCTGCATACCTGTAGCTTTAAACACTGGAAAAATTTGGCCAAAAAATAGTTTTATGAAATATACAGGTGATATACATATTTCATTTTTAGAGCCCATCATGCCTGGTAAAGAAAGCGATGAATTTCTTAAAGAAATAGAAGATAAAATTTATACTGAGATAAAAAAATTAGAGATTAGATAGTATTGAATTAGAACATTTAATGGTATCAGCGTCCCCGCCTAAATCTTTAGTTCTGTTACTTTTTTGACTTAAAGATTTTTCAATAGCTTGAACGATTGAATTGGAAGCTTGTTTTTCTCCTAAATAATCTAACATCATTGCGCCAGACCAAATTTGACCTACAGGGTTTGCAATTCCTTTGCCAGCAATATCAGGAGCTGAACCATGCACTGGCTCAAATAGAGATGGAAATTTATTTTCTGGATTAATATTCCCAGATGGAGCAATGCCAATAGTTCCAGTGCAAGCAGGCCCTAAATCAGAAAGGATGTCTCCAAATAAATTAGATGCAACTACTACATCAAACCATTCAGGATTAAGTACAAATCTAGCTACCAAAATATCTATATGAAACTGATCAGTTTTAATATCTGGATAATTTTTCTTCATCTGGTTAAAACGCTCATCCCAAAAAGGCATCGTAATTGAAATTCCATTTGATTTTGTTGCATTGGTTAATTTTTTTCTTTTTCTTTGTTTAGCAAGGTCAAAAGCAAATTTTTGAACTCTATCTATTCCGTGTGCAGACATTATCGTTTCTTGGACGGCTATTTCTCTTTCTGTATTTTTAAACATTCTTCCACCGACTGAGGAATACTCACCCTCAGTATTTTCTCTGACAATCAACATGTCGATATCACCTGGTTTTTTGTTTGCTAAAGGTGGGTCAATACCAGGAAATAATTTTACAGGTCTAAGATTAATATATTGATCAAACTCTCTCCTGAACTGAAGTAGCGAACCCCATAAAGAAATATGGTCTGGGACTTGATCTGGCATACCAACTGCTCCAAAAAATATAGCATCATGTTTTCCTAATTTTTCTTTCCAGTCATCTGGGAGCATTTTCCCGTGTTTCTCATAATAGTCACAGGAGGCAAAATCATATTCTGTGAAATTTATTTTAAATTGATGCTTTTCTGCAGCATCTTTTAAAACTTTTAAACCTTCAGGAACAACTTCTTTTCCTATTCCGTCGCCAGGTATTGATGCTATGTTATATTCTTTCATTAACTAATTCCTGCCAAATCCAGGTTTATCTGTATCTTGTCCAGCTTCAATAATCTCTTTTCTTACTTTTTTAGTTGATGAGAATATTTCTAGAAGTTTTTTACTGTCCTTTTTTTTGATAGCGTTTTTGATTTCCTCAAGATTTTTAGAGTAATTATCTAATACTTTTAAAATATTATCGCTGTTATCTATGAAAATATCCTTCCACATTAAAGGGTCTGAAGCTGCAATTCTCGTAAAATCTCTTAGTCCACCAGCACTGTACTGAATAACATCATCTTTAAATTTATCTTCATTGTTAATTGCAGTTCTTACAATACTGTAAGCAACTGCGTGAGGTAAATGACTTGTGAGTGATAAAATATAATCATGGTCATCAAATGACATAAACTTCACTTTACTTCCAAGACTAGACCAAAACTTTTCTAATTCATTAATTTTTTCTTTATTAGCTTTTTTATCTGCCGATAAAATACACCATCTATTATTAAACAAACTTGCAAAACCAGCCTCGGGTCCACTGTACTCAGTTCCTGCTATAGGGTGTGAGGCAATCCAATTAACATTTTTTAGATTTAGGTTGCTAATAATTTTATTTACTTCTTTTTTAGCAGAACCTGTATCAGTTAAAATTACATTTTCTTTCAAATTAGAATGAATAGAAAGAAGTATTTCCTTATAGCTACTTAATGGCGAAGCAATAATTACTAGATCGGAGTCTTTAACTACATCTGAGATATTATTACTTGTTTCGACTGAAAAGTTCTTTTTTAAATAATCAGTTACTTTTGAAGATTTATCGTAAACACTAATTTTAGGTGCTAGTTTTTTTTCATTTACCGCTCTTAAAATTGAAGAGCCGATTAAACCACAACCAATGATACAAATCTTACTGAACATTTAATATTTTCTTCATTTTTAAAATCAATTTTCTATTTTCTTCACTTTTTCCTATTGTTATTCTTAGTGAGTTCTTAATACCATAAACATCCATCTTACGAACTAAAATCCCTGCTTTGGCTAACAGTTTAAAAACTTTTGATGAATTAATTTTTACTTTACTAAAATTAACTAATAAAAAATTACTGTAACTTTTGTTAGTCTCAATTTTCATTTTTTTAAATTCGTTAAATATTTTTTTATTCCAATTATTAACATGCTTAATTTCTTTATTTAACCAGGCAGTATCTTTAACTGCAGCAGAAGCAGCGAACAAAGCTGCGCTATTAATGTTAAACGGTGGTTTAATTTTATTTAACACGTCAATAATTTCTTTAGATGCATAACCCCATCCTACACGTAGTCCGGCTAGACCGTAAATTTTTGAGAATGTTCTCGTCATAACCACATTTTTAAATTTTGAAAATAATTTTAATGCTGAAGAATAATCTTTCTGCTTCACATACTCAAAATAAGCATCATCAACAACTAACAAAATATTACTCCTTAATTTTTTTCTTAAATATAATAAATCTTTTTTACTTACGTAAGTTCCAGTAGGATTATTGGGGTTAGCAATAAAAACAATTTTTGTCTTTCTAGTAACTTTTTTTAAAATATCTTGAACTGAGACTTTAAAGTTATCTTCCTTAGAATAAATAACTTTTGCACCATTCATGCGACTATAAATTCTGTAAATGATAAAGCTAAATTTTGGTACAATTACCTCATCGCCCTTCTTAAGGTAAGCTTTACAAATTAATTCAAAAATTTGATCAGATCCTGCCCCTAGAATTATTCTATTTTTATCTAGCTTAAATTTATTTCCTAAATTTTCTCTTAAATAGTTACCGTCTGAGTCAGGGTATCTAGCAAAACTTTTTGAAACTTTTATATACTCTTTTTTTGCTTTTGGACTTGGTCCAAGTGCAGATTCATTTGCTGACAGTTTTATCCTAGCTAGTTTCTTTTTAAAGTAGCTCATTCCAGCTACATATTTTTGAGCATTTATATTATTCGGTTTGGGTAACTTCATTTCTTTATGTAATATCTAAATTGTAAGAGTTTTTCTATAAGTCTTTATCTTATATAAAATTGACAAGTTTGTGTTGATTTAGTAAATNGATATCGCGCTGATTTAACCGTATTGCAAGCGCATAATAAATTTAGCTAAAAAGGGAGATGCCCAGTTTAGCTGGGCTTTTTTTTTGGATGAATAGAAAAACTGAAGATATAAATAAAATTATAGTAAAAAAACCACTCAAACTTGATTGTGGTAAAACAATAAATAATTTTCCACTGGCGTATGAAACTTACGGAAAATTAAACGCAAATAAAGATAATGCTATTCTTGTATTTCATGCTTTGACGGGAGATCAATTTGTAACTGGCACGAACCCTATTACAAATAAAGAGGGTTGGTGGGTCACTGCTGTTGGTCCTGGCAAAGCTATTGATACAGACAAATATTTTGTGATTTGTGCGAATGTAATTGGCGGATGTATGGGTTCTCTTGGACCAAAAGATATAAATCCTGAAAACAATCAACCCTACGGTTTAGATTTTCCAGTTATCACCATTAAAGATATGGTGAAAGCACAAGAGTCTTTACTAGAACACCTTGGTATAAAAAAACTTTTATGTGCCACTGGCGGATCTATGGGTGGAATGCAGCTATTACAATTTTGTGCAACATTTCCTGATAAAGCTTTTTCGGCTATTCCAATAGCTTGTAGTTCAAGTCATAGTGCTCAGAATATTGCACTAAACGAACTAGCACGCCAAGCTATAATGGCTGACCCTGTATGGGATAATGGAAAATATGTATCAAAAGATGTGCAACCTAAAAATGGCTTAGCCGTTGCGAGAATGGTAGGACATATAAGTTATTTGTCTGAAAAAGGTATGCAGGAAAAATTTGGAAGAAAATTACAAGAAAAAGCTGATTATGAATTTAGCTTTAACGCAGATTTTCAGGTAGAGAGTTATTTAAGACACCAAGGTTATGCTTTTGTAGAAAGATTTGATGCAAATTCAATTCTTTATATAACTAGAGCAATGGATTATTTTGACCTTTCTAAGCAATATAGAGGTGGGTTAGTTGAAGCTTTTAAAAATCAAAACACGAAATTTTTAGTAATATCATTTTCTTCAGACTGGCTTTATACAACAAAAGAAAATAAGGATATAGTAATTGCGTTAAATGCTTCTGGCGCTGATGTTTCCTACTCAGAAATAGTAACAGACAAAGGACACGACTCTTTCCTTCTAAATGAACCGGAGTTTTTAAAAACTCTTAAGGGTTTTATAGACTCAATGTACGAAAAGTTTAAAAATGAAAAAAGAATTTAAAGTAATAGCTGAATTGTTGCCTAACAATACAAGAGTATTGGATGTTGGTTGTGGAGATGGATCGCTAATGAATTTACTAAGAGAGGAAAAAAATATAGAGGTTCGTGGATTGGAACTTAATCAAGAAAATGTGCAACTGTGCATAAACAAAGGCTTGCCGGTCATACAAGGAAACGCTGAAACTGAGCTTCATCAATTTCCCGATCAATCTTTTGACTATGTTGTGCTTAGTCAAACGTTACAAGCTTTTTATAATCCAGAGGAAGTTTTAAAAAATCTTTTGAGAATCGGGAAAGCAGTAATTGTTTCAATTCCAAATTTTGGATATTGGAAAGTGAGAATAAAACTTTTATTTTTTGGTGAAATGCCAGTTACAAAAACATTGCCAAATACTTGGTATAACACTCCTAACTTACATATGTGTACTATTAAAGATTTATTTAAGTTTTGTGATGAAAAAAATATTAATATCAAACAGGTGATTGGTGTTAATGAAGATAAAACTTCATTTATAAAAAAAAGTAATTTAGAAATTAAAAATCTCTTTTCAAAATTAGGGATTTTTTTAATTGGGTAAATGATTGTAGAAATTATTTCATGCTTAAGCGACAATTATAGTTATTTAATTCATGAAAAAGAAACGGATACTGTCTCAATAGTAGATCCCTCTGAATTTAATGCCTGTGATAAAATAATTAATAAATATAAAAAGTTAGATTTTATTTTAAATACTCACCATCACGCTGATCATGTTGGAGCTAATCTTGAACTTAAAAGAAAATATAACTCAAAAATTTTAGGGTCAAGTGCAGACAAATCTCGTATACCAGGGATAGATATATCACTTGAAGAAAATCAAAAGCACAAAATTGGAAATTTAGAATTCGAAGTAATTTTTGTCCCAGGTCATACAAAGGGTCATATTGCTTTTTTCTTTAAAAAAGAAAAAATTGCTTTTACTGGAGATACATTATTTTCTTTAGGATGTGGTAGAGTATTTGAAGGCACTCATGAGGAAATGTTTCATTCTTTAAATAAAATAAAAAATCTTCCTCCTGATACAAAAATCTATTGTGGACATGAGTACACAAATTCAAATTTGAATTTCTGTTTAGAGTATGATCCAAAAAACACTCATCTGAAAGATAAAAAGATTTATATCGAAAAAAAACTAAACTCAAACCAGCCAACTATTCCATCAACTATAGCTGATGAAATTAAAACAAATATTTTCTTAAGGTGTGATGACCCTGAAATAAAGCGTGGCATAGGCCTTAAAGATTCATCCGATGTTGAAGTTTTTTCAAAATTACGAGATTTAAAGGATTCTTTTTAGCTTCAATAATCTTGACTTGCTAGCACTGAGAGCTATATTGCGTGGAAATTAAAAAAAGAGATTTTATGTCATTTGCTATAATTGAAACTGGTGGAAAACAATACAAGGTAACCGCAAGTAAAATATTAGAAATAGAAAAACTTAACGCTAAAGTCGGTGAAACTATAAAATTCGATAACGTTTTACTTTTAAACGATGATAAAAACACTGAGGTTGGTAACCCTAAAGTTGATGGAGCTACAGTAGAAGCTAAACTTTTAGATAATGTTAAAGATAGAACTGTATTAATTTTTCATAAAAGAAGAAGAAAACATTCAAGAAAAAAGAATGGTCATAGACAACGTCACTCTAAGATACAAATAACAAAAATTTTAGCAAAAGGCGGAAAAGTTATAGATGAAGCTAAAATTGTTGAAAAAAAGAAACCTATTAAAGAAGAGAAAAAAGTTATAAAAAAGGAAGCAAAAAAATAGGAAATTAAATGGCAACTAAAAAAGCAGGTGGATCATCGAAGAACGGCCGAGATAGTAAAGGTAGACGTCTTGGAGTAAAAAAGTATGGTGATCAAGCAGTGATACCTGGAAACATTATAGTTAGACAAAGAGGTACTAAAATTCATCCCGGTGATAATGTCGGCATGGGTAAAGACCACTCAATTTTTTCTTTAATCAAAGGTAAAGTTAAATTTAAAAAATCTAAATTAAACAGAACTTTTGTTTCTGTAATCCCCAATTAAATCTATATAAATAACCTAAGTTATTTATATTATACTAAAAATGAAATTTTTAGATCAAGCAAAGATTTATATTAAAGCTGGAAATGGCGGTTCAGGTTCTGCAAGCTTTAGAAGAGAAAAGTTTGTGGAATATGGTGGGCCAGATGGCGGCGATGGTGGAGACGGAGGATCTATAATTGTTCAATCTGACAGAAACCTTAATACGTTAATTGATTTCAGATATGCACAACATTTTAAAGCTCAACATGGGAAGCCTGGAAGCAAAAGAAATAAAACTGGAGCTAATGGAGAAGACTTGATTTTAAAGGTTCCTTTAGGGACTCAAGTATATGAAGAAGATAATAATACGTTAATATATGATTTTACCAAGAATAAAGAAAAATATCTTGTAGCATCGGGTGGTAAGGGTGGACTTGGTAACGTAAGATTTAAAAGTTCGACAAATAGAGCTCCAAGAAAAAAAACTAATGGAAAATTAGGTGAAGAATTTTGGATATGGCTTCAACTAAAAGTAATTGCTGACATTGGAATTATTGGTAAACCAAATGCTGGTAAATCTAGTTTACTAGCAGCATTAACAAGAGCTAAGCCAAAAATAGCAAACTATCCATTTACAACAATAAATCCAAATTTAGGGGTATCTTACTATGGAGGTAAAGAAATTACTTTAGCTGATATTCCTGGTTTAGTAGAGGGTGCACATAAAGGTGTTGGTCTAGGAGATAAATTCTTAAGACATATAGAAAGGTGTAAAATTTTACTTCACTTAATAGATTTATCAGAAGATGATTTATTAAATTCTTATAAGAAAATTAAATCAGAATTATCTAATTATGATAAAGATTTAATAAAAAAGAAAGAAATTATTTTTTTTAATAAATCAGATTTATTAGATGAAAATCAAATCAATGAAAAATTAAAGGAATTTAAAAAAAAAATTAAAACTAAATATGAAGTTGTATCTGTTTATTCTAACAAAGATCTTCAAAAAATTAAAAAATTATTAATAAAATATGCTAATTAAAAACGCAAATAAAATTGTTTTAAAACTTGGATCTACAACTGTAATTGACAGTAAAGGTGTTTTTAAAAAAAAATGGGTTACTTCTCTTATTAAAGATATAAAAAAATATGGTAAAGGAAAAAACTTCGTAATTGTCTCGTCAGGTGCAATAGCCCTTGGTCAAAAATATCTTAAGATTAAAAAAGGAAAAATTAAATTAGAAATGAGCCAAGCTATTGCGGCTGTTGGCCAAATTCATTTAGCAGGAGAATTTCAAAAACTGTTTGATAAATATAAGATTAAAACAGGTCAAATTTTAATTAGCCCAGATGATACCGAGCAAAGAAGAAGAGCTATTAATGTAAGAAGGACATTTGATAATTTGTTTAAACTTAAAGCTATCCCAGTAGTCAATGAAAATGACTCGACGGCTACAAGTGAAATAAAATATGGAGACAATGATAGACTAGCTGCAAGAGTAGCTCAAATTATTGGAGCAGATATGCTGATTTTATTTTCTGATGTTGATGGACTATACGATAAATCGAGAGGAAAAAAAATTGTAAGAGAAGTAACTTCAATTAATGAGAAAATAATGTCTTTGATAGATAATAAGAAAAACAAATTTGGTTCTGGAGGAATTGCTACAAAGTTGGATGCCGCTAAAATTTGTATGAATTCAGGCAGTCATATGTTTATTGCTAATGGTAAAATAAATAATCCAATTGCAAATATGATTAAAAATAAAAAATATACTCATTTCTTGCCGAAAATTTCTACATTAGACGCTAGAAAAAAATGGATTATTGGTTCTCTTAATTATAATGGAACTATTTATATTGATAATGGAGCAGCTAAAGCTTTATCAAATGGTAAAAGCTTGCTCGCAGCTGGCATAACTAAGATTAATGGAAATTTCAAAAAAGGAGAAAATGTACTTATCTTAGATCAAAATAATAATCAGCTAGCTCGTGGACTATCATCTTTTAGCTCTGTAGAAATAGATAAAATTAAAGGAAAACAAAGTAGAGAGATAGAAACTATTCTTGGTTATCTAAGTAAAACTGAGGTCATTCATAAAGATGATATGGTATTATTATAAATGAATTATTTAGAAACAGTTGGCAAAAATGCAAAAAAAGCTTTTGAGGATTTAAAGGACGTTAAACATAAAAAAATAAAAAAAGTCTTAGACAATTATAATCAATCTCTTTTAAAAAATTCAAATAAGATAATCAGAGAAAACTTAAAAGATGTAAAAAACGTCAAAAGAAAACATTTAGTTGACAGACTTATTTTAAATAAAAAGAGAATAGAAGGTATTAGACACTCAATAAATGAGATAGCAAAGTTTAAAGACCCGGTTGGAAGAGTCTTGGAAACATGGCGTAGGCCAAATAATTTAACTATTAAAAGAGTTACAACTCCAATTGGAGTCATAGGCGTAATATATGAAAGTAGACCTAATGTAACTGCTGATGTTGCAGCATTATGTTTAAAATCGGGAAACTGTTCTATTTTAAGAGGTGGGTCCGAAGCTTTCAATTCGAATAGATTATTAGCTAATTTGTTTAGAGATAATTTACGAAAAAATAATATCAATCAAAACTGTGTTCAATTTATTGAAAATAAAAATAGAAAAATAGTAGATCAATTATTATCAAAA
This sequence comes from Candidatus Pelagibacter ubique HIMB058, assembly GCA_000419545.1. Lineage (GTDB taxonomy): Bacteria > Pseudomonadota > Alphaproteobacteria > Pelagibacterales > Pelagibacteraceae > Pelagilacustribacter > Pelagilacustribacter ubique_B. The sequence continues at coordinate 12,387 of ATTF01000012.1, read as the reverse complement.
ATGAGTGCATACATTGATGTAATTGTACCAAGAGGAGGGAAAGGACTTGTAGCAAAAGTACAAAAATTTTCTAACGTACATGTAATCGGCCATCTTGAAGGATTGTGCCACATTTATGTTGATAAAACTGCAAAAATTAAAATGGCGAAGGATTTAATTATTAATGCAAAAATGAGAAGAACAAGTATTTGTGGTGCGGTCGAAACTCTTTTGATCGAAGAAAAAGCATTAGGGTCACATGCTAAAGAAATAATAAAAACACTTTTAAATTCAGGTTGCGAAGTTAGAGTTGATAAAAAAATTAACAAAATTTTTAAAGGAAAATTAAAAAAAGCTACTGAGAAAGACTGGAAGACAGAATACCTAGATGCAATTATTTCGGTTAAAACAGTTAAAAACGTAAAGAGTGCTGTCGAACATATTTTGAAGTATGGCACAATGCATACCGATAGTATTATTACTAACAACAAAAAAAATGCTGAAGTTTTTTTAAATGGGGTAAATAGCTCAATAGCTATGCATAATGTTTCAACTCAATTTGCTGATGGTGGCGAATTCGGTTTTGGTGGTGAAATTGGTATCTCTACTAATAAACTTCCACCTAGAGGCCCTGTAGGTATTAATCAATTAACTTCATATAAATATCTCGTATCCGGAAAAGGAATCGTTAGACCATAATTGATGGCAAATATCCAAAAAAAATACATTGGAATATTGGGCGGTAGTTTTGATCCTGTACACAAAGGACACTTGGGCATATCAAAAATTGCTATTAGAAAATTTAAATTAAAAAAGATTTATTGGGTTGTAACCAAAAAAAATCCATTCAAGAATAAAACTTTTTATTCTTTAAATGAAAGAGTTAATTTAGCAAAAAAAATATCTAGAACACAAAAAAAAATTCAAACAATTCATCTAGAAAATATCATCAAATCGTCCAGAACCATTGATATGGTTAATTACTTTATAAGAAAAAAAAATATTAAGAATATATATTTCATAATCGGTTCTGATAATTTAATTAGATTTCATAAGTGGAAAAGCTGGAAAAAAATTGTAAAATTAGTGAAATTAATGGTTTTTTCTAGAAGGGGATATGATAGAAAGGGAATGAAATCAACTGTGGTTAAAAATTTTAAAAATAAAATCATATTCGTCAAAAATAAACATATTACAATTTCATCTACACAATTAAAAAATAAAACAAGTTTAAATAATTAATGGAAGTTGCTGAAATTAAAAAAAATATTGAAAAAATATTAGATGATAATAAAGCTCAAAACATCGCTTCAATAAATCTTAAGAATAAATCCTATATAGCTGATTACATGATAATTGCCTCAGGTACATCTTCAAGACATCTTCAATCACTTTCAGAAATTCTTGTGAATGAGCTTAAAAAAAAAGGAATTGAAAATTGCAGAATAGAAGGAAAAGATAGTAGTGATTGGAAATTGGTTGATGCTCATGATGTGATAGTCCACATTTTTCATCCTGAAAAAAGAGAGTTTTATGACCTAGAAAAAATGTGGTCTGAAGAAATACCTAAAGAAAGAGCTACATTATGAGAAAATTTTTATTCCTTTTGATATTTATATTAAATTTAAACACTGCTGCATTCTCTAAAAATGATCTTTATGAAAAAATTGATTTGTTTGGTGAAGTTTTAGAAAATATTAAAAAAGATTATGTAGATGAAGTAGATCAAGCTGAAATGATGGACTCAGCAATTAATGGTGTTTTGCAGTCTTTGGATCCTTATTCTGCTTACATGTCTCCTGAACTTTTTAAAGAAATGCAAACTGATACAAAGGGTGAGTTTGGTGGTCTTGGAATAGAAATTGGAATGGAGGCTGGAGTAGTAAAAGTTATTTCACCTATTGATGATACACCGGCTGCAGAAGCAGGAATAAAAGCTGGGGATTACATTGTAAAAATTGGTAAAGATCAAGTTCAAGGTAAAACTTTAATGGAAGCTGTAAAATTAATGCGAGGGCCAGTTGGAACTTCAATTGATCTTACCGTGAGAAGAAAAAATGTAAAAAAACCTTTAGAATTTAAAATAACCAGAAAAATAATAGAAGTTAGATCTGTTAATTCTGAAATTATAAGTAAAGAAAAAAATATTGGATATATAAGATTAAAATCTTTTAATGAAAACAGTGACAAACAATTCTTAAAATCAATTAAAAATTTTGAGAAAAATAAAAAAATTAAAGGTTATGTTCTCGATTTAAGGAATAATCCAGGAGGACTTCTAACACAAGCGATTAATATAACTGATTTTTTCTTAGACGATGGTGAAATTGTTTCTACAAAAGGAAGAAATGTTTCTGAAACAAGAAAATTTTTTGCTAGAAAAGGTGATGAAGTTAAGGGGAAACCAATCGTTGTACTAATAAATAATGGTTCAGCATCTGCGGCTGAAATATTCGCTGGAGCATTAAAAGACCACAAGAGAGCAATAATTTTAGGTGAAAGCTCTTACGGTAAAGGATCGGTCCAATCTATAATACCACTTAAAAATGGTGGTGGCATTAGATTAACAATTTCGAAATACTACCTTCCATCTGGTAAATCTATTTCTGAAGTAGGAGTCGCACCTGATATCTTGGTAGAGGAAATAGGTGATGATTTTAAGATTAAATCAGAAAAAGATAACCAATTAAATTACGCTATTAAACTGTTCAATTCTTAAGATGATAGCACAAAAACTCCCATTAAGAACTGGAGTTGGCATAATAGTTTTAAATAAACAAAATAAAATTTTTGTAGGAAAAAGAAAAGATAATCCTGGAGATAAATGGCAAATGCCCCAGGGCGGTGTAGATGAGGGAGAAGATTGTATTACTGCAATGAAAAGAGAATTGTTGGAAGAAACTAGTATTAAAAATATTGAGATTATCAAAGAAATTGACAAAATTTATCAATATGAATTGCCTGAAAATTTAGTTGGTATAATTTGGAAAGGTAAATACAGAGGTCAAAAACAAAAATGGTTTATTACAAGATTTTTAGGAGAGGAAAAAGAGATAAATTTAAATACAAAACACCCAGAATTTATAGACTGGAAATGGATTGAACCTAAATTGTTGCCTGAAGTAATAGTTAATTTTAAAAAGGACTTATATCTTAATCTTCTAAAAGAAATTAATCTTGTTATTGGCTAATTTCTTTTAAAGTTTCTAATTTGTAAGATGCTACGTATCTCTCTTTGTCAGTAGACTGAGCATTTAAGTTTGCTTCAGTTTTTTGGATCAAATCGTTAATTTGAGTTTTATCTAAATTGTCCACATCTTTTGCAGTTGAAGTTAAAATTAGTAAATTATTATTTGAAAACTCAACTGTTCCCTCTTCGACGTAATATTTTTTTTCACCTTCAGCCTTAATTGTAATGATCCCGGGCCTTAAAAAAGTAATTAGGGGGATATGGTTATTTAAAATTCCCATTTGGCCTTCAAAAGAAGGAATTACTACCTCGCTCGTATCTTGTTTTAAAATTGTTTGATCTGGACTAATTATTTCAACTGTAAACTTATCTGACATTATTTACTGTCTTTAGATAACTTTTCTGCTTTCTCGATTACTTCCTCTATACCACCAACCATATAAAATGCTGCCTCGGGCAAGTGATCGTATTCTCCTTTACATATAGCATCAAAACCTTTTATCGTATCGTTTAAGTCTACTAATTTTCCAGGAGAACCTGTAAATACTTCAGCAACAAAAAATGGTTGAGAAAGAAATCTTTGTATTTTTCTCGCTCTAGCAACAGTTAATTTATCTTCCTCAGAGAGCTCGTCCATTCCTAGGATGGCAATGATATCTTGGAGAGATTTGTACGCTTGTAAAATTTTTTGCACATCTCTAGCTACTCTATAATGCTCTTCTCCTACTACTCTTGGATCTAAAATTCTTGAAGTTGAATCCAAGGGATCTACAGCAGGATAAATTCCTATTTCTGCGATTTGTCTTGATAAAACTGTTGTTGCGTCTAAGTGAGAGAAAGATGTAGCGGGTGCTGGATCAGTTAAGTCATCAGCAGGAACATAAATGGCTTGAACAGAGGTAATAGAGCCTTTGTCCGTAGAAGTAATTCTTTCCTGTAAATTACCCATGTCTGTGGCAAGCGTTGGTTGATATCCAACGGCTGAAGGAATTCTTCCTAATAGAGCTGATACTTCTGAACCGGCTTGCGTGAATCTAAAAATATTGTCGACGAAGAATAGTACGTCCTGACCTTCTTTATCTCTAAAATATTCGGCAACTGTCAAACCAGTTAAGGCAACTCTCGCTCTTGCTCCTGGAGGTTCATTCATTTGTCCATAAACAAGTGCTGCTTTTGATCCTTTACCATCAGTTTTAATTACTCCTGACTCTATCATTTCATGATACAAATCATTTCCTTCTCTAGTTCTCTCACCGACACCAGCAAAAACTGAAAAACCTCCGTGTGCTTTTGCAATGTTATTAATTAATTCCATGATCGTTACTGTTTTTCCAACTCCAGCTCCGCCAAATAATCCAATTTTTCCACCTTTCGCATATGGTGCTAAAAGATCAATAACTTTTATGCCTGTAACCAATTGTTCAGTTTCAGTTGCTTGATCTGTAAATTTTGGAGCCGCTCTGTGTATTGGCCATTTTTCTTTTGTTTTAACTTCACCTTTTTCATCAATCGACTCACCAACAACATTAATAATTCTTCCTAGTGTTTCAGGACCAACTGGTACGCTTATTGGCGCTCCAGTATTTATAACTTCATCACCTCTTTTAAGGCCCTCTGTTGCATCCATCGCGATTGTTCTAACATCGTTTTCTCCTAAATGCTGAGCAACTTCTAATATTAATTTATTTCCTGAATTGTTTACTTCTAATGCTGTATAAATTTCTGGTAAGTTAGACTCAAAATTTACGTCAACTACTGCACCAATGATTTGTGTAATTTTTCCTTTTTTACTCATAATTATAAACTTTCTGCTCCTGATATAATTTCTATTAATTCTTTTGTAATAGAGGCTTGTCTGCTTCTATTGTAATCAATTGTAAGTTTGTCGACTAAATCTCCTGCATTTCTTGTTGCGTTATCCATAGCCGTCATTCTTGATCCTTGTTCGCTTGCTGCATTTTCAAGCAGAGCTTTAAAAACTTGAGTTGAAATATTTTTTGGTAACAAGTCTTCTAAGATTTCATCTTCTTCTGGTTCAAATTCATATGAAAAATTTTCATCATTGCTTTCTTTTAAATTTTTTGTCTCTGCTGGAATTATTTGTTGAGCTTGGGGTATCTGCGTAATCACATTTTTAAAATTATTGTAAAATATAATGCATTTATCAAATTTATTTTGATTGAATAAAGATATTATTTCTTTTCCGACCTCATCCGCTTCGTTAAAGCTTATATTTTTTTTATCTTTAAAACTAAATTTTTTAATAACATATTTTCCGTATTCTCTTTTAATTTGATCATGTCCCTTAGAACCAACAGTAATAATATTAAGTTCTTTTCCTTCACCTAGAATTTTTTTAAAATTAATCTTAGCTAATTTACAAATATTTGAATTAAATCCTCCACAAAGACCTCTGTCAGCGGTTAAAACTACACACAAATACTTTTTATCTTCTCCAGTTCCAACTAGAAGTTTTGGTGCATTTTGAGGATCATTAATAGATTTGGTTAAATTCAATATTATGTTTTGCATTTTTTGACTGTAAGGTCTGCCTTTCTCTGCGCTTTCTTGGGCCTTCCTTAATTTTGCTGCAGCAACCATCTTCATTGCTTTAGTGATTTTTTGCGTAGACTTAACGCTTTTAATTCTTTTTTTTAGATCATCTAAACTAGGCATTATTTTTTCTTATATTCCTCTATAACTTGTTTTAATTGATTTTCTGTATCCTCATCTAGCTTGCCTGATGATTGAATAGCTTCGATAATTTCTGGTTTATCATTTTTAATTTTTTCGATTATATCTTTCTCAAATCCTTTAATTTTTCCTAGATCAACGTCATCCAAATATCCTTTTACTCCAGCAAAAACTGAAATTACTTGTTCTGCGACAGTCATTGGAGAGTATTGGTCTTGTTTTAATAATTCTGTTAATTTTGCTCCTCGATTTAATAGTTGTTGAGTAGATGCATCTAAATCTGACCCAAATTGTGCGAAAGCTGCCATTTCTCTATATTGAGCAAGTTCTAATTTAATTGAACCAGCTACTTTTTTCATGGCTTTAGTTTGTGCTGCAGACCCAACTCTTGATACTGATAAACCAACATTCACAGCAGGTCTTATTCCTTGGTTAAATAATTCAGTTTCTAAAAATATTTGTCCATCTGTAATAGAAATTACATTTGTAGGAATATAAGCAGAAACATCGCCTGCTTGTGTCTCAATAATTGGAAGTGCAGTTAATGATCCGCCTCCATTAGCGTCACTTAATTTTGCAGATCTTTCTAAAAGTCTACTGTGAAGATAGAAAACATCACCAGGGTAAGCTTCCCTTCCTGGAGGTCGTCTAAGTAGAAGTGACATTTGTCTGTATGCTACTGCTTGTTTTGATAAGTCATCGTAAACTATTAAAGCGTGCATTCCATTATCTCTAAAATATTCACCTATTGTGCAACCAGTATAAGGAGCTAAAAACTGGAGTGGGGCTGAGTCTGATGCTGTTGCTGCAACTATTGTTGTGTATTTAAGTGCACCTGCTTCTTCTAAAGTTTTCGTTATTTGAGCTACAGTCGAACGTTTTTGTCCAATTGCTACATAAACACAATAAAGTTTTTTCTTCTCATCAGATGACTCGTTTATCTTTTTTTGATTAATTATTGCATCAATTGCAACTGCTGTTTTACCTGTTTGTCTATCACCAATAATTAATTCCCTTTGGCCTCTTCCTACAGGTATAAGTGAGTCGATAGATTTTAAACCTGTCTGCATTGGTTCACTAACAGATTGTCTAGGAATTATTCCTGGTGCTTTTACTTCAACTCTTTTTCTTTCCTTGGAAGAAATAGCTCCTTTTCCGTCTATAGGATTTCCTAAACCATCAACAACTCTTCCTAATAATTCTTTTCCAACTGGGACATCTACAATTGCATTAGTTCTTTTTATTGTATCACCTTCTTTAATTTTTCTATCATCTCCAAAAATTACAACTCCAACGTTGTCATTTTCTAGATTTAATGCCATACCTTTAGAGCCATCTTCAAACTCGACCATTTCTCCAGCCTGAACATTATCTAAGCCGTATACCCGTGCAATTCCATCACCAACTGATAAAACTTTTCCAATTTCTGAAACTTCAGCTTTTTCACCAAAATTTTTAATTTGATCTTTAAGTAATTTAGTAACTTCTGAAGGATTTATAGACATATTAATTTTCTAACATTTCTTGTTTGTATTTATGTAATTTATTTTTAATCGAGGTATCAATCATAAAACTTCCAAGTTGAAGCTTTAGTCCTCCAATAAGTTCTTTATCAACTTTATAATTAAATTTTATAGTTGAGCTTGTTGAAGAAGATAGTTCTTTACTTATATTCTCAAGTTCAGTCTCTGATAGTTCTTTTGAAGATATTAACGAAGCTTTAACTTCACCTCTTTTTTGTGCACATAATTTTAAAAAACTATCAATAATTTTTTCAACAAAAAATATTCTTCTTTTTTCTATTAATAAAAACATAAAGTTTTTTAAATTTTTTGAAAAGTTTAGCTTTTCAGCTAATAGTTTTATTGCGTCGCTTTGATTTTCCTTGCTTTGAGTTGGATTGTGTATGAAATTTTTTATCTCAAGACTGTTGCTTAATAATGATGCAAAGTTCTTAATGTCATTTTCTATTTTCTCTAATTCACTTGCTTCTTGCGCTACTTCAAATAGCGCACGAGAGTATCTTTCTGAGGTTTCTGTTGAGAAAGATTTATTTGTGCTCATTTTTTAATGAAATTATTGTGAAATAATGAGCGTTTCGTATCATAAGAGTTTATCTTGATCAAGTTGCCAATTTAAAAAATTATCCAAAGTTAACGGGATCAACATCAACCGTAAGTTTAATTTTGCTTGAGATTTTCAATGAATTTAGAAGGTTGGAAACCATTTTTTGCTTTAAGCTTTTCTCATTAAACCTAATTAATAATCTTGATCTAAATTTCTTTTTTATCTTCAGTAAAGGTGAATCTACAGGACCCATGATTTCTAAACCATTAATCTTACTGAGACGTTTTTTAATTTCTCTTGCTCCTTCAATACTTAAAGATTGATTATTAGCTGATATGATTATTGCAATAAGTCTACAAAAAGGAGGTAGGGAATTTTCTTTTCTTAAAATAAGTTCTTTTTTTAAAATTTCATCAGGGTTGTTTTTTATCAATTCATTTAAGGTAGTGTTCTCTGGAGATAATGTTTGGTAAATAATTAAAGACTCAGAGCTAAATCTACCAGCTCTTCCGCTTAGTTGGTTATACAATTGAATATTTTTTTCGGTAGTCCTTAAGTCATAACCTCTTCCTGAAAAATCTGCATCAATGACAACAATACAATTTAACTTAGGAAAATTGAAACCTTTTGAAATCATCTGAGTTCCAACCAAAATATCTACTTGATTATTTCTGATTCTATTAAATAAGGAATTTGTGTGATCTTTTTTTTTCATGTAATCACTTGAAAAAATTTCTATTTTGCTAGAAGGAAATAATTTACTTACTTCCTCATAAATTTTTTCAACACCTGGCCCATACATTATAAAATCACAATTTTTTTCACCTTTACATTTATTTGATATTTTTTTTTCAGAGGAACAATGATGGCAGACAGCTTTATTTTTACTTTTGTGAAATGTTAAATACATCGAACAATTATTGCATATCTGCTTATATCCACAGTTTTTACAAATTAAATATGGAGCATAACCTCTTCTGTTTAAAAAAAATAAAACCTGCTCCTTTTTCTCAAGAAACTTTTTGACGATTTTAATACTCTCATCAGAAACATAGCTATTTTTTATTTTTTTTAAATTTAAATTTACTATTTTTGTTTTTGGTAAGGAATAATCCGCATACCTTTTGTTAATTTTAAAATGTCGAAATTTTTTATTTTGTATATTATTAAAAGTTTCTAACGATGGTATGGAACTAACTAAATGAATTGGTATTTTCTCAAAAGAAGCTCTGGCTATTGCCATATCTCTTGCATGATATATTACACCTTCATCTTGTTTGTAAGAAGTGTCATGCTCTTCATCAACTATAATAACTCCAAGCTTTTTAAAAGGTAAAAGCAAAGAAGATCTTGCTCCAACTACTAATTTAATATTATTATTAATTACACCATTCCAAATAATTCTTTTATTTTTTGGTGTTATTTTCGAATGCCAAATTGCAGGTTCGAACCCAAAGAAATCATAGAACCTTGTCTTAAATTCATTAGTTAAAAAAATTTCAGGAAGTAAAACTAAAGCTTGCTTTTTTTCAGTAATTATTTTCTTTATTCTCTCAAAATATACAAGTGTTTTTCCTGAACCAGTTGTTCCTTGAAGGACAGAAACATCAAATATATTATTTTTTGAATTTAAAAACTTTAAAGCATTATCCTGTTCTTGATTTAAGTTATATTTTTTTGCTTCAACAACTTTTAGGTCAAAACTTTTATCATTTTTTTTAAATAAATTTTGATTTCCTCCAATAACCATTTTAAGAACAAGCCCTAAGGGAGTTACGTTGTACATCCCAAACCACCTCATATAATTAATGAAATTTTTATTTAAAGAAATTTTGCCAATTTTTTTATGAATATTTTTAATTTTTATGTCTTTTGACACAAAACTTTTGTCTGGCCATACAACGCCAATCGCCTTTTCTTTTCCAAAAGGAACTTCAACAATATCACCTGGGGTCAATTTTTCTTTTTTTGTCTCGTATGTAAATGAAAAATTAAATATTTTAGGCAGCAACACTTGCGCTTTCATATTTTAATAGTAGTTGAATTTTTCTTTTTTAAAAATGAATTGGTCTTTTATCAACAGCTAAAGCTGCTTCTTTAATAGCTTCCGTATGTGTAGGATGAGCATGACAAGTTCTAGCAATATCTTCTGAACTTGCTCCAAACTCCATCGCTAAAGCCATCTCTGCAATCATATCTCCACAATGAGGCCCAATGATATGGACGCCTAGAACTTTGTCAGTTTTGCTATCAGCGAGTATTTTAACAAAGCCTTCGGTTTCATTGTTTACTTTGGCTCTAGAGTTAGCAAGAAATGGAAATTTACCAATTTTATAAGATTTATTTTCCTCTTTTAATTGTTCTTCTGTTTTACCTACAGTAGCAACTTCTGGTGATGTATAAACTACACCTGGTATTACATCGTAATTAACATGACCTGCCTGACCCGCTAAAATTTCTGCAACAGCGATACCTTCTTCCTCAGCTTTATGTGCTAACATTGGTCCTTTGATAACATCGCCTATAGCGTAAATATTATTCACTGAAGTTTGTAATTTATCATTAACTTCTATTCTTCCTTTATTGTCTTTTTTAATTCCAACTTTTGAAAGATTTAATCCTTCTGTATAAGGTTTTCTTCCTACTGATACTAAAACTTTATCTACTTCCAATTTCTCCTCTTTTGAACTCTTAACATTTGTATATGAAATAGATACTGAGCTCCCTTGATTTTTTACTGACTCAACCTTTGAGCCCATCTTAAACTTGATACCTTGTTTTGTTAAAATTTTTTGAAATTCATTTGAAACTTCTCTATCCATTCCAGGAGTTATGTAGTCTAAATATTCTAAAACAGTAACTTCAGAACCTAATCTTGACCAGACAGATCCCATTTCCAAACCAATATAACCTCCCCCAATGACTGCAAGTTTCTTAGGAACTTTGTCAAAAGATAAGGCTCCAGTGGAAGATACAATATTTTTTTCATCTATTTCTATTCCAGGTAATGAGGATACGGTTGATCCAGTGGCTATAACAATATTTTTAGATTTAACGTTAGTTCTTTTATTATTATCTTCATAAACTACAATATCGTTTTTTGAAAAAAGAACACCTTTGCCTTTAAAATATGTTACCTTGTTTTTTTTAAATAAAAACTCTACTCCTTTAGTTAATACTTGAATAGATTTGTTCTTATTAGACATCATTTTTTCAATGTTAAGTTTTATTCCGTCAATTTCTATACCTTGTTTATTAAAGTCTTTTTTTGCTTTATGAAAATTTTCAGATAAATTTAATAAGCTTTTAGACGGTATGCATCCAACATTTAAACATGTACCACCTAAGGCCCCTCTTGATTCTACACAGGCTGTTTTCAGCCCTAACTGAGCAGCTCTAATTGCACAGACATAACCTCCTGGACCGCCACCAATAACAACTAAATCAAAATTACTTTCCATAATTATATATTAAGAAAAAGTCTTTGAGGTTTTTCTAAAGACTCTTTTACAATTTTCAAAAATGAAACTGCTTCTTTGCCATCAATAATTCTATGATCATAAGATAATGCTAAATACATCACTGGCCTAGGTTCAACATTTCCATCAACTACAACAGGTCTTTGTACAATATTATGCATTCCAAGAACTGCTGATTGAGGAGGATTTAAAATTGGAGTAGATAACATAGAACCATATATTCCTCCATTAGTGATGGTAAAAGTTCCGCCTTGTAGGTCTTCTATAGTAATTTTTCCGTCTCTAGCTTTTTGACCAAGATCACCAATATTTTTTTCAATATCTGCAAAAGACATTTCATCAGTCTCTCTTAAAACAGGAACTACTAACCCTCTGTCAGTTCCAACAGCAATACTTATGTTATAATAATTTTTGTAAACTATTTCATCGCCTTGTATTTCAGCATTTATCGCTGGAAAATTTTTTAAACCAATTACACATGCTTTTACGAAGAAAGACATAAATCCTAGTTTAACTCCGTATTTATTTAAAAATTCATCTTTGTATTGATTTCTCATCGAAATAACTTCGCTCATATCAACTTCGTTAAACGTGGTTAGCATTGCTGCATTTTCTTGAGCTTCCTTTAATCTTTTTGCGATTGTTTGTCTCAACCTTGTCATTTTAATTCTCTCTTCGGGACCGTATTTAATTTTTCTTTCTGAAGGAGAGGGTTTGGAGCCCATTAAACTCATGATATCTTCTTTTAAAATTGTTCCATTTCTTCCAGTGCCTTGAATTTTAGATAAATCTATATTTGACTCAGCTGCCATTTTTCTTGCAGCAGGGGCAACCCTTGTTTCTTGTAATTTTTGAGAAATATTTTTACTAGCTGTAACATCCTCGTGAACTTGATCAAGTATCAAAGGTTCTTCTTCCTTAACAGTTTGTACTTCTTTAATTTTTTTAACTGGCGCTGGTTTTTTTATTGGAGGTGTT
>ATTF01000011.1 GCA_000419545.1 Candidatus Pelagibacter ubique HIMB058 | reverse complement strand
TCCTTTAGATCCACCTCTTGCAATAATAATACAAATGATCTTTTTATTTTTTAAATTCATTTTCAAAAAAAATTTTGCATTTTTTGTTTTGATCTTTTCTTAAATATAATCCTAAAATAATGTCCAATTTTATAACAACAAAGTTTATAAATTTTATTTTTTTCAAAAATTTTAATTTTTTTGCAAAATATTTCATTACATTCTTTAATTTGCTTTGCTTCATATAGCTCCATTCATGTACAGTTGAGTTGTTTTTACCCTCATTAAATACTAGCTTTGTAGGATTGCCTTGGTTATCTTTAATTTTTATTGAGGTTATTGAGCTAAAATGCTCCAGAGAAAATATTTTGTTTTTCACGTTATCTGGTATAAAATTTTTTTTATTATCTGTTCCCTCAAATTTCGAATGCAAAGTATCAGAAATTAATTTTGTGAAGTTTGCAAATGAATATTTACTTGGGTATCCATATTTAGTTTGAAAACTAGAATGAACATCCTCTGTAATAAATAATCCATCGTTATTGATTTTTGGAACACAATTTATCAAAGTGTTAATTTGTTCATAATAAGTGTGACTTCCATCATCAATCACTATATCAACATTTCCTACTTCATCGAAAAATTTTTTCCAAAAGCTGCTGTCACCTTGATCTCCAATATAAATTTCAAAGCCCTCTTTCTCCCAAATTTTTACATTTTTATTGAGATCTATCCCAATTATTCTTGCGTTATCACCAAAAACTTCTCTCCAAAAATGTAATGATCCCCCTTGCAAAACTCCAATCTCAACAAGAGTTATTTTTTTTCCTATGAATGGTGTTAAGATATGTTGATAAACATCAAAGTAGTTACTTAGTTTTACTGAAAAAGTTCCAACATTATTCCACTTATCAAAAAGTTTATTTTTCATTTTGCCATAGCTCCGCACTTTGTAAAAAAACACTTTTTACAGTTTTTATATTCTTCATAGACTAAATGGGTTTAAATAAAAAATTTTTTCTATTTATTGTGGATTTTATTTTCCCCATCAAAACATCAATTTTATTTTTTTGCAATGCAATGATCTTAAAAATTTTATTTGTAAATGGACCAGATGTGAATTTGTACGATTTATTTAATTTTGGTGAAAAAAAATGATATGATAAATATCCATATTTATCCTCAAAAGATTTACATTGTTTTATGAAGTATTCTATTTCACTTTGAGATTGTTTAAATCCACTTAAAAAATAGTTTAAACCTCTGCAAAATTTTAAATTATTTAAGGTGCTTTCTTTATTAAAATTTTCATTAAAGCAAAAAATGTAGTTTTCTAGAATATCAAAATCTTTATTTACAAGTTTGTTTTTCTTAAATTTTTGTACTCTTACTTTTGGGTTATAAAAAATGAATTTACCTCCAACTTTTTTTTGAAAATCTTGCTTTAAAAAATTGATTTTTTTTTTATCAAGTTTTAGTATTGTCCACATAATTATTTCAACTCTTCTTTAAGTTCATCATACTCTTTCATTTTTCTCTTCATAAAATTTATGGTTAGTTTTGTTTTTTCAGCTATACCTCTTGGAGTAAGAACATAGAAATAGTTTATTTTGTTAGGGTTTTTTTTAAAATTTTCTATTTTTATGAAACCTTTTTCTTGTAGTGCTCTTAAGCAATAGTTCAATTTTCCTAAGCTAAAACCTAGTTCTTTAGCAAGCTCTCTTTGAGTTGAGTTAGGTTTATTTTTGATTGTTCTTAGTACGTTAAAATGATCTTGATTTTCTCTCATAATGTTCAATAATTGAACATATAACGTTCATTTTTTGAACAGTAAAGAAAAAGATATGTTCATTGTGTGAGAAACAAAAAAAAATACTATATATTGTGGTAATTTAATTGTTTAAGCAAAATACAAAAAATTTTTTTCAGTGCATAAATCAAGCCAATCGAGCTATTAGTACTGGTCAGCTACACACGTTGCCGTGCTTCCACATCCAGCCTATCAACGTAGTGGTCTACTACGGCTCTATAGGAAGAACTAGTTTTGAGGTGGGTTTCCCACTTAGATGCTTTCAGCGGTTATCCCTTCCATACTTAGCTACCCGGCACTGCAGCTGGCGCTACAACCGGTCCACCAGTGGTATGTTCATCCCGGTCCTCTCGTACTAGGGACAAATCCTCTCAATTCTTCTACACCCATGGCAGATAGGGACCGAACTGTCTCACGACGTTCTGAACCCAGCTCACGTACCACTTTAATTGGCGAACAGCCAAACCCTTGGGACCTGCTCCAGCCCCAGGATGTGATGAGCCGACATCGAGGTGCCAAACACCCTCGTCGATATGGACTCTTGGAGGGTATCAGCCTGTTATCCCCGGCGTACCTTTTATCCGTTGAGCGATGGCCCTTCCACTCAGAACCACCGGATCACTATGACCGTCTTTCGACTCTGCTCGACTTGTCAGTCTCGCAGTCAGGCAGGCTTATGCCATTGCACTCTACGAACGATTTCTGACCGTTCTGAGCCTACCTTCGCACGCCTCCGTTACTTTTTGGGAGGCGACCGCCCCAGTCAAACTACCCACCATACAATGTCTTGCAGCCGGATTACGGCATGCAGTTAGATGTCAAGAATAATAAGAGAGGTATTTCACTGGTGACTCCGCTTTAGCTGACGCCAAAACATCAAAGTCTCCCTCCTATACTAAACATATCATTCCTAACACCAATATAAAGTTGTAGTAAAGGTGCACGGGGTCTTTCCGTCTAACCACGGGAACTCCGCATCTTCACGGAGAATTCAATTTCACTGAGTTGATGTTGGAGACAGCGGAGATATCGTTACGCCATTCATGCAGGTCGGAACTTACCCGACAAGGAATTTCGCTACCTTAGGACCGTTATAGTTACGGCCGCCGTTCACTGGGGCTTCAGAAATCAGCTTGCACTGATCGCATTAACCTTCCAGCACCGGGCAGGCGTCAGACCCTATACATCCACTTACGTGTTAGCAGAGCCCTGTGTTTTTGATAAACAGTCGCATCTCCCTAGCTTGTGCCACCCACTTACAGTTGCCTGAAAATGGGTCCTCCTTCTTCCGAAGTTACGGAGGCATTTTGCCGAGTTCCTTCAACATCATTCTCTCAAGCGCCTAATTATACTCTAATAATCCACCTGTGTCGGTTTCGGGTACGGTCTAATGATGGAGCTATTTCCTGGGACTTTTTCGCGGCTAACTCAATCCATTAAGAGTTAACAACTTACAAAATCCGTCACTTCCACCTGGTCAAGGAATATTAACCTTGTTTCCATCGTCTACGGCTCTCGCCCTCGACTTAGGGACCGACTAACCCTGCGCGGATTAACCTTGCGCAGGAACCCTTGGATTTTCGGCGACAGAGTTTTTCACTCTGTTAATCGTTACTTATGTCAGCATTCGCACTTCTGATACCTCCAGGATCCCTCACGGGTATCCCTTTACAGGCTTACAGAACGTTCCGCTACCAGATATAATTTCCGAAGAAATTATAAATCCACAGATTCGGTACATGATTTGAGCCCCGTTACATCTTTGGCGCAGAAACTCTATTAGACCGGTGAGCTGTTACGCTATCTTTAAAGGATGGCTGCTTCTAAGCCAACCTCCCGGCTGTTTAGGAATCTCCACATCCTTTCACACTTAATCATGATTTAGGGACCTTATCTGGTGATCTGGGCTTTTTCCCTTTCGACCATGGACCTTAGCACCCACAGTCTGTCTGCTGAGGTAAAATGTTTGGCATTCGGAGTTTTATGAGGGTTGGTAAAGATTTCTCTCCCCTAGCCCCTTTAGTGCTCTACCTCCAAACATCAATTTACTCAACGCACTACCTAAATAGTTTTCGCGGAAAACCAGCTATCTACGAATTTGGTTGGCCTTTCACCCCTTACCACAAGTCATCCAAAGACTTTTCAACGTCAACTGGTTCGGTCCTCCGGCAAGTGTTACCCTGCTTTCAACCTGCTCATGGTAAGCTCATTCGTTTTCGGGTCTAATTCATACAACTTACGCCCATTTAAGACTTGCTTTCGCTACGCCTACACCTTTCGGCTTAAGCTTGCTGGATAAATTAAGTCACTGACCCATTATACAAAAGGTACGCCGTCACTCTAAAAAGAGCTTCGACTGTTTGTAGGCATACGGTTTCAGGTTCTATTTCACTCCCCTAATAGGGGTTCTTTTCACCTTTCCCTCACGGTACTAGTTCACTATCGGTCACTGAAGAGTATTTAGGCTTAGAGGGTGGTCCCCCTATATTCAAACAAGATTACACGTGTCCCGCTCTACTCAAGAACAATACTAAGCTTTACCCCTACAGGACTATCACCTTCTATGGTTAGTTTTTCCAAACTATTTAGGTTATCTTAATATTACTACTGGCCTGTTCCGCGTTCGCTCGCCACTACTAACGGAATCTCAATTGATTTCTTTTCCTCCGGTTACTTAGATGTTTCAGTTCTCCGGGTTAGCTCTTCAAACCTATGAATTCAGTTTGAAGTACCACATAAAGTGGTGGGTTGTCCCATTCGGAAATTTTCGGATCAAAGCCTGCATACAGCTCCCCGAAACTTATCGCAGTATACCACGTCCTTCATCGCCTTTCAGTGCCTAGGCATCCGCCATACGCCCTTAAACGCTTGATTTATGCACAGAAAATAATTTTCTGTTTAAATTAAATTTTTAAGAAAATGTTCATCTATTCGAACATTTTTTGATTGTTCATCTATTCGAACAATCGGATATAGATATTGTTTGATT
The DNA here is from genome assembly GCA_000419545.1 of Candidatus Pelagibacter ubique HIMB058. Taxonomy (GTDB): domain Bacteria; phylum Pseudomonadota; class Alphaproteobacteria; order Pelagibacterales; family Pelagibacteraceae; genus Pelagilacustribacter; species Pelagilacustribacter ubique_B. Next base: position 28,425 of record ATTF01000011.1, on the reverse strand, counting down.
GTTCTTACTGATTGAACAATCAAAATTGATATTCATTATTCACAATTTAAAAAAGCAAAAAGTGTCGATGGTGGAGGATAGCGGGATCGAACCGCTGACCTCCTGAATGCAAATCAGGCGCTCTCCCAGCTGAGCTAATCCCCCGTGAAAAATGGTGGGCCGAGGACGACTCGAACGTCCGACCTCACCCTTATCAGGGGTGCGCTCTAACCACCTGAGCTACCGGCCCCTAAGCATTTATGAGACACTTTAATTTTTAAGAAGAGAAATGAGGACGGCCACATTAACTTAATTTTTTAAGACCAAAAGAAATATTTTGGTCTTCCTTAGAAAGGAGGTAATCCAGCCGCAGGTTCCCCTACGGCTACCTTGTTACGACTTCACCCCAGTTGCTGATCGTACCGTAGTCAGAGGTATAAGCTCTGCCTTAAGGTGTAACCAACTTCCATGGTGTGACGGGCGGTGTGTACAAGACCCGGGAACGTATTCACCGCGGCGCGCTGATCCGCGATTACTAGCAATTCCAGCTTCATGCACTCGAGTTACAGAGTACAATCCGAACTGAGGTACATTTTAGGGATTAGCTTAGAGTCGCCTCTTTGCATCCCATTGTAAGTACCATTGTAGCACGTGTGTAGCCCAACACATAAGGGCCATGAGGACTTGACGTCATCCCCACCTTCCTCCAGCTTATCACTGGCAGTTCTTTTAAAGTGCCCAACTAAATGGTGGCAACTAAAAGTAGGGGTTGCGCTCGTTGCGGGACTTAACCCAACATCTCACGACACGAGCTGACGACAGCCATGCAGCACCTGTGTTTCGTCCAGCCGAACTGAAGAAACTAATCTCTTAGTCTCGCGACGAACATGTCAAGTGTTGGTAAGGTTCTGCGCGTATCTTCGAATTAAACCACATGCTCCACTGCTTGTGCGGGTCCCCGTCAATTCATTTGAGTTTTAACCTTGCGGTCGTACTCCCCAGGCGGTGTGCTTAATGCTTTCGCTGCGACACTGAAAAATATATTTCCAACGTCTAGCACACATCGTTTACGGCATGGACTACGAGGGTATCTAATCCTCTTCGCTACCCATGCTTTCGCTCCTCAGTGTCAGTAGTGACCCAGTAAGTTGCCTTCGCATTTGGTGTTCTTTCTAATATCTACGAATTTCACCTCTACACTAGAAATTCCACTTACCTCTATCACACTCTAGCTAAAAAGTTTTGATGGCAGTTCCAAGGTTGAGCCTTGGGATTTCACCATCAACTTTTTTAACCACCTACGAGCTCTTTAAGCCCAGTAATTCCGAACTACGCTAGGTCCCTTCGTATTACCGCGGCTGCTGGCACGAAGTTAGCCGGACCTTCTTATTCGGGTACAGTCATTTTCTTCCCCGACGAAAGAGTTTTACAACCCAAGGGCCTTCTTCACTCACGCGGCATCGCTGCATCAGGGTTTCCCCCATTGTGCAAGATTCCCCACTGCTGCCTCCCGTAGGAGTCTGGGCCGTGTCTCAGTCCCAATGTGGCTGGTCTTCCTCTAAGAACAGCTATTGATCGTTGCCTTGGTAAGCTTTTACCTTACCAACTAGCTAATCAAGTGCAGGCTCATCTTTCGGCGTTAAAACTTTCCCTGTAAAGGCTTATTCGGTATTAGCACAAGTTTCCCCGTGTTATTCCAAACCAAAAGGTAGATTCCCACATTATACTCACCCGTTTGCCACTCAGTATTGCTACTGCGTTCGACTTGCATGTGTTAGGCGTGCCGCCAGCGTACGTTCTGAGCCATGATCAAACTCTCAAGTTTAATAACGGCGCACACTAGCTTTAATAACTTTAAGGTAAATTAAAGTTATTTTTTCGTTAAAGCGTGTACGACAATTTCTTTATTAACCTAGCCGTCCACACTTCTCTTCTTAAAATTTACAATTTGAAAAAGCTAAGATTTTAATTTTAAAATCTGCACACCCCTAGCTACGTTAAATAATTAATTTCGTAGAGGTGAGGGCTGGTTTTATTACAAATTAGTTATAAGTCAAGGCGTATATTGCGTTAAATAATCAGTAAAATAAGGCTTTTTTGGCCATCTGGCATTGCAAATAAGATCTTATTTTTATAAAAAACAACTATGACGCTAATCCAAAAAATAAGAAATTTCGTTAAGAAAAGATACAATTTATTTTCGACAATCAGTTTAAAATCTATTCAAATTAAAAACTCTAATCCTATTACTTTAATTTCAATAATATTTATTTTTTCAGGACTTTTTTTTGTTTCATCCAATTTAATTGATAAAAAAAATAAAGAAAATTTAGATAATTTAAAAGAAATTACTGAAAATAATGAATTTTCAAATTTAGCAAATTTTTTTATCTCAAAAATAAACAGTCCATACGAAGAAGTGGAATACGTAATAAAAAACAATGATACTGTAGAAAAAATATTAAAAAAATACGAAATAAGAGATGAAGATATTAAAAAAATTTCATTGAAGTTAAAGGAAAAAAAATTAGCCAATATTTATTCAGGAAGAAAGTTATCAATAGTTTTAAAGAAACTAGAGGATGGATCTAAAACAATTGTAAATTTTTTATACCCAATAAATAATACAACTAGTGTGGAAGTTAGAAAATCACAAGAAAACTTCATTGTTAAAGAAAATATTTTACAATTATATAAAAAAGAAGTTGTAGTAAAAAAAGTTATTACAAATAATTTATACAGTTCAGCAGTTTCATCGGGCGTGGAGCCAAATATAATTGTAGAATTTGCTAGAATATTTGGGTTTGAAGTAGACTTTCAGAGAGATATTAGAAAGGGTGACTGGTTTGAAATTTTTTATGAAAAATTTGAAGATGATAATAAAAAAGTTAGAGATACTGGGAAAATAATTTATGCATCAATGTATGTAAATGGTGAGGAGATAAATTTATATAATTTTAGATATAAAAATGAAGAAGATTATTATGATATTAAAGGTAAAAGTATTACAAAATCTTTAATGAAAACTCCTATTAATGGAGCTCGCTTATCTTCTTCCTTTGGCATGAGAAAACATCCAATTCTTGGCTATAATAAAATGCATAGAGGAACAGACTTTGCTGCACCAAGCGGAACACCGATAATGGCTTCAGGTTCTGGGACAGTCACTAGAGCCAGATGGTGTGGTGGTGGAGGCAATTGTGTAAAAATTAAACACAATTCAACCTATGAAACTATTTATGCTCACATGAAAGCTTTTGCTAAAGGTGTAAAAGAAGGAAGAAAAGTGAAACAAGGACAAATAATTGGTTATGTTGGGTCAACAGGATTATCAACTGGGCCTCATTTACATTATGAAGTTATAGTAAATGGAAAAAAAGTAAATTCTCAAAAATTAAAATTACCATCTGGTAAAACTCTTAAAGGTGATGAGAGAAAACAATTTGAGTTAGATAGAATTAAGATAGATTTAAAACTAGCAGAACTAAGATAATTTAAGTTCAGTTAGTAGTTTGTTGAATTTCTGGTTTTTGATTTTCCTCGTTTGATAAAGTTTTTTCTTCCGGAGTAGGTTTTTCAATTGAATTCTCTCTTCTTTCATTCAATTCATTAAATCTTCTTAAGTAGTGATCAGCGTGTTGCAAATAGTTTTGTGATAAAACTGGATCACCATTACTTTGAGCATCTTTTGCTAGTTGTTGATATTTCTGCATTGTCTTTTCTACATTATGAATATTGTTCATAGACCCATTTCTATTAAAATTAATATTGCCGTTATTATTTGAATGACTTAAATTAGGCGAACTACTTCTTCTTCTGAAGTTATTTTTCTGAACCCTAGGTCTAAAATTTCTTCTTCTATTGTTATTCATCTACCTGTATTTTGCAATTACGCACCTTATATTGTTTCTGTAATCTTTAATCACACTAATAATTCTAAATTTGTTATCTATTAATATTTTTGAAACTTTGTTTATTTGCTCATTTCCAATTTCTAGGGCGAGCGTTCCATTAATCTTTAAGATTTCTCTAGATTTGTAAATAACTTTTTTAATAACGTCAAGTCCATCATTGCCTCCGTCTAAGGCCATTCTAGGCTCAAACTTTTTAATATCATCACTTAGATTTTTTATCTCCATTCGTTTTATATATGGTGGATTAGAAACAATTAAATCAAATTTTTTTCCGTGAAGCTCTTCAAAGGGTTTATGTAAAAACTTAATTCTATCAGAAAGCTTAAATTTATGAGCATTTTTCTTTGCAACAAGAATTGCCTCTTTAGAAATATCAACTGCCGTACCACTAGAATTTTTTAGCTCACTTAATAGACTTGCAATTATACACCCTGTCCCAGTACCTATATCTAAAATAGTTATTTTTTTTTCTTTATAAATGGTAACTAATTTTTCCACTAATAGCTCAGTTTCTGGTCTTGGTATTAATGTACCTTTATTTACAAAAAATTTTTTACTCCAGAATTCTTTTTCGCCTAGCAAATAAGCAACCGGTTCTTTATTGGATCTTCTAATTAAATATTTATTAAAATTTGTAAGTTCTCTTTTGTTAATGTTTTGATCTAAATTTATCAACAATTCCTCTCTAGATTTATTTAAACTTTTTGAAAGAAGTAATTCTGTATCTAGAACATGAGATGAAATATTTTTTTCTTTAAGCAACTCTGATCCTGTTTTTATTAATTCTAAAACTTTCATGAATTTAGATTTTCAAGTTTTAAGTTTTGTTCTTTTAATCGAAGTTCTTGGTTCATTTCTTCATGTATGTCCCCACTTAAAAACTCATCTAATTTATGTAAAGTTAAATTAATTCTATGATCAGTAACTCGTCCCTGTGGGAAATTGTAAGTTCTTATTCTCTCTGATCTATCTCCTGATCCAATTTGACTTCTTCTGTCGCTTGATCTTTTCTGATCTTTTTTTCTTTTCTCTGCCTCATAAACTCTAGATCTTAAAATCTTCAAAGCTTTAGCTTTATTTTTATGTTGAGATTTTTCATCTTGTTGACTTACAACTACGCCACTTGGAATATGAGTTATTCTAACAGCACTATCAGTTGTGTTAACTGATTGTCCGCCCGGTCCGCCAGCTCTAAAAACATCAATTCTTAAATCTGAGTCCTTAATTTCTATGTCAACCTCTTCAGCTTCTGGTAGTACTGCAACAGTGGCTGCTGACGTATGTACTCTTCCCTGAGTTTCTGTTTCAGGTATCCTTTGAACTCTATGCACACCAGACTCATATTTAAGGTATGAATAAATATCATTTCCATTAACTGAAAAAATTACTTCTTTAAAACCACCTGCTTCACTTTTAGAAATATTTATAATTTCTAAATTCCATTTTTTTTTAGAACAAACTTTTTCATACATTTTGAATAAGTCTGCACAAAAAAGGGAAGCTTCCAATCCTCCAGTTCCAGCTCTAATTTCTACAATTGCGTTTTTATCGTCGTCCTCGTCTTTTGGCAGTAAAAAGATTTTTAAATCATTCTCCCACTTTTGTTTACTTTTAAGTAGTTCGCTAAGATCTTTCTCGGCTAATTCGATCATTTCAGGATCATTAGATTTATCATGAGCTATATTTTCTAAATCTTTTTTTTCATCCTCAAACTTAACAAATGACTTAGCTGTATCAATGATACCACCAAGATTTGAATATTCTTTTGATTTCTTTGCAAATAACTTTGGGTCAATATTCCCAGCGGAAAGTTCTTTTTCCAAACTAATATGTTTATCAATAATGTCTTTTACTTTGTCTATAGGAACCATAATTAGGTTAATCTTTAACTTTTTCTTCTACCATTTTTACAATTTTTTCAATTATTTCAGAACTTGGAACCTTTGTATGAGGCACACCTGAAAGGTATAAAAGATTACTATCTTGACCGCCGCCAGTAAGACCTATTTCGGTTTGAGCAGCTTCACCTGGCCCATTAACAACGCAGCCAATTATTGAAAGACTAATGGGTTTTTTAATGTGTGATAATTTCTCTTCTAATACTTTTACTGTTTCAATCACTGGAAAAGCTTGTCTTGCACATGAAGGGCACGAAATAATATTTACACCCCTTGATCGTATACCTAAAGATTTTAGAATTTCAAAACCAGCTTTTACTTCATCAACAGGGTCTGAAGATAAAGAAACTCTAATTGTATCTCCAATTCCATCCATTAACAATTGGCCAATTCCTATTGAAGATTTTATACTTCCTGTAAATAAGCCTCCAGCTTCAGTAACTCCGAGGTGCAAAGGATAATTACAGATTTGTGATAATTGTTTATACGCTTTTACAGTTAAAAAAATATCTGAAGATTTGACACTTATTTTAAAATTAAAAAAATCATTATCTTCCAAGAGCTTTATATTATGTTGGGCGCTTTCGACTAGTGCTTCTGGACATGGTTCTTTATATTTTTCCAATAAACTTTTCTCTAGTGAACCTGCATTAACCCCTATTCTTATAGAACAATTATTAGTTTTAGCGGCCTTAATCACCTCTAAAATTCTTTGTTTATCTCCTATGTTGCCAGGATTAATTCTTAAACAACTTGCTCCCATTTCAGCTGCTTCTATTGCTCTTTTATAGTGAAAATGAATATCAGCAACTATCGGCACGGTAACTTCTTTAATAATTTCTTTTAAAGCCTTAGTGGATTCCTCATCTGGACAAGAGACTCTAACAATATCTGCGCCTGCATCCTCTAATGAATGAATTTGATTAATAGTTCCTTTAATATCTGTTGTCAGTGTATTTGTCATCGATTGAACACTTATTGGTGCATTACCGCCAACTTTAATATTGCCAACATTAACTTCTTTTGTAATTTTTCTATTAATTACTCTGTGAGGTCTAATTTCCATTAATCAAGATCAAAAATTGTATGTAATTTTTTTACTGCATTTAAAGTATTATCTTCGTCTATTATAACCGATAATTTTATTTCAGAGGTAGAGATAGCTAAAATATTTATTTTCTCGTCTGAAAGACCTCTAAACATTTTATAGGTAACACCGGGAGTAGAAACCATGCCTGCTCCTACAATAGAAACTTTAGCAACTTTATCATTATGAATAATATCTTTATATTTTATCTCATTTTTTTCTTTCAAGATCTCTTTAGTTTTAGCTACATCATCCCTTTTTACTGTAAATGTAACATCTGTAGTTTTTTGATCAGATGAAATATTTTGTATTACCATATCAACATTGATCTGCGCCTTGCTAAGAGGTTCAAAAATATTAGCAGCAACTCCTGGCCTATCCTCTACGCCAATAAGAGTAATTTTAGCGTCATCTTTTGAGTAAGCTACGCCTGTGACACTTTTTGTATAATCAATATTTTCTTGGTTAAGAATTTTTGTACCTTTTCTTTCAGTAAAAGTTGATTTAACCTCCAGAGGAATATCATACATCATTGCTGTTTGAACAGCAGATGGTTGCATTACTTTTGCTCCTAGAGATGATAATTCTAACATTTCATCATAAGAAATTTTATCAATTTTTTTTGCTACTGGGATCTTATTAGGATCTGTAGAATACACTCCATCCACATCAGTATATATCTCACAAGAGTCCGCGTTTAATAATTTTGCTACAGCTACAGCAGTTGCGTCTGAGCCTCCTCTTCCTATTGTTGTAATTTCTGCACTTTTTGAAATACCCTGAAAGCCTGGAACAATCACAACCTCCCTTTCATTTAAATACTTATTTATTTTTTCAACATTCATATTAATTATTCGTGCATTAGAATGTTCTCCATCTGTTAAAATAGGTATCTGCCAATTCATCAATGATTTAGCTTTAATATTTAATTCTATTAAGGCGCCAGCGAGAAGTGAGCTTGTCACTTGCTCTCCTGAAGATAAAAGAACGTCTAGCTCTCTTTTGTTAAATTTATTAGAAATTTCTTTTGAAAGTTTGAGTAGTTCATTAGTTTTTCCTGCCATTGCAGAAACAATTACAACAAGATTATTTCCGGCTAAATACTCCTTATTAACAATGTTAGCAACATGTTGTATCCTTTCAATGGTTCCAACGGATGTTCCACCAAACTTTAGTACTTTTTTAGCCATTTAAGAATGTAATATAATAAAATATAGATATTAATATAAATTTTAATTGTTAAAAATGAGTACTACTATAAATAAAGAAGAAATTCAAAAGTTTTCAAAATTATCTGAAGAATGGTGGGATGTTGATGGAAAATTTAAACCCCTTCATATGTTTAATCCTATTAGAATTGAATACATAACAGAAAATATAAAAAAGCACTTCAAGATAAAAAAAGATAAAACAAATTCACTAGAAGGTCTAAAGATTCTAGATATTGGATGTGGAGGCGGTCTAATAAGTGAGCCACTGACAAGGCTTGGAGCTAAAGTTACTGGAATTGATGCATCTGAAAAAAATATCAATATAGCAAAAATGCATGCTGCGAAAACTGGTTTAGAAATAGATTATGTCAATGCTTCACCAGAAAAATTAATAGATTTTGAAACCTATGATGTGATTTTAAATCTAGAGATTGTTGAACATGTTGATAATGTTGATCTTTATATTAAATCCTGTCAAAAATTATTAAAAAAGAATGGATTAATGTTTACTGCTACATTAAATAGATCTTTGTCTTCATACATTAAGGCAATTATTGGTGCTGAATATATTTTAAGATGGCTTCCTATCGGCACCCATGATTGGAATAAGTTTTTAAAACCTGAAGAATTAGAAAATTTTTTAACAAAAGAAAAACTTATTACAAAAGATATTAGTGGATTATCATTCAACCCGTTTACTGAGAGATGGAAAAAATCAGCAGACTTATCTGTAAACTATATTATTTGTAGCTTAAAAAATTAATTGTCTTTATTAACCCAAGGAATTGAAAATAAATCTATTCCTTCCTCAGATAATTCTTTCCTTTCCTCAGAAGTTGTTGTGCCATAAATTGCTTTTTTATTTTTTTTATCATAATAAATTTCTCTTACTTTTTTACTAAAGTCTTTGCCAACATAATCAAAGTTTTTTTCTATATATTTTCTTAATTTAATAAGTTTATTTCTATTACTCTTCAAATCTTTTCTCATAATATCAAATTCCTCATTTTTATTTTTTGAATTTGATACCATTGGAGACATTATAGATTTATCTATATTTTTTGATGAGCAATAAATACATTCCAATAATTTTCTTTTATTTAATTTTTCAAATTCCTCTGAGCTTGAAAACCAACTTTCAAACTCATGCTCCTTATGGCATTTTAGATTATATTTAATCATCTAATTTCTGTAATCAGCATTAATATCTATATAGTCATGCGTGAAGTCACATGTGTAACATGTGAAACTATCATTACCAAGTTTAAGATTTACTTCAATACTGATCGCGCCCCATTGCATATATTCTTTTAATTTTTTTTCATCGTAGCTCTCAGAAATTCTACCATTTTCTGCAACAACAAAATTTCCAATTTTAATTTTTAATTTTTTTTGATCTACTAATTCTCCTGACTTTCCAATCCCCATAGCGATCCTTCCCCAATTAGGATCTTCTCCGGCAATAGCAGTTTTGAATAAAGGGGAGTTAGCAATTGAAAAGGCAATATTTTTTGCACTTCCCAAAGATTTAGCATTAATTACATTTACTGTTACAAATTTTTTAGCTCCCTCGCCATCAACTACTATTTGTTTAGCAAGATTTAAACATAAATTTTTTAAGGCAATTTCAAATTTCTGTACTGCTTTATCGTTCAAAGAGATATTTGGTCCTAATTTAACTTCTCTAGTAGAAAAAATAGTAACCATATCATTTGTTGATTGATCGCTGTCTACTGTTATTGCATTAAAAGAATTAGCTACTGCTCTCTTTAATAATGTTTTTAATAAATTAGAATTAATATCAGCATTAGTGAATATGAATGAAAGCATAGTTGCTAAATTCGGGGCAATCATTCCAGATCCTTTTGCGATAGCAGAAATTTTGATCAATTCGTCTCCAATAATTATTTCTTCATAAGCAACTTTTGGTTTCGTGTCAGTTGTCATAATTGCAGAGGCCATTTTAATCCAATACATTTTATTATGTTCTGCTCTTAGTTTATCTACTAAGTCAGGCAATCTATTTTTAATTTTTTCAACAGGAAATTCCTCGCCTATAACTCCTGTAGAAGCAAAAATAAGGTCTTTTATTTTTACTGTTTCGCTTGTTCCTTTCTGATTTTTAGACTCTTTAATAGTTAATATTCTTGATAAATTTTTTGCTAATGTATCAATACCTTCTTTTCCTTGTTTGCCAGTAAATGTGTTGGCATTTTTTGTATTTACCAATAAACCTTTAATTATTTTTTTATGAGAATTGTTATTCCAAGGTATAAATTCTGCGGTGATACTATTTGATGTAGTTAATGTTGCATAATTTGCCCCCTTTGAAAAATAAAATAGCGTTAAATCATCTCTTCCATCCTTATACAAATCTGCTGATATAGAAGCCATTTCTAAACCTTCAATTTGTTTAAGGTTTTGAAACTCACCCATTTTTGATAGTTTTGTTTTATCGCTTAAGAAATTTTTAATATTTATTGTCATTATTACAGTTTAATTTAATCAAATAATACATATATAGATGTAAAATGAATTTATTTACAAGGACTTTTAGTAAAATATTTAAAAGCTCTAATCAACAACAATTAGATAAAATCAAAAATATTATTGAGGCTATAAATAGCAAAGAAAACGAGATCAGGTCTTTAACTCAGGCAGGTTTTAGAGAAAAAACTTTTATTTACAAAAAAAAGACTCAGAATAGTTCCTTTAATATTAATGAGATTATTCCAGAAACATTTGCTTTAGTCAGAGAAGCCGCTAGGAGAACCTTAGGTGAGAGACATTATGATGTTCAGCTTGCTGGGGGATTAATACTTCATCAAGGAAAAATAGCTGAAATGAAAACTGGTGAGGGTAAGACTCTTGTCTCAACTTTGCCGGCTTATTTAAATTCATTGACTGGGAAAGGAGTTCATATTGTAACAGTAAATGATTACCTTGCAAAAAGAGATTCGGAGTGGATGGGTAAAGTTTTCGATTATCTAGGTGTCACTACGGGATGTATAACAAATGATATTGACGATGTGGAAAGGAAGAAAAACTATTCTAATGATATTACCTATGCGACTAACAATGAACTAGGGTTTGATTATTTAAGAGATAATATGAAGTATGAGCTTAATGATATGGTACAAAGAGATCATAACTTTTGCATCGTGGATGAAGTAGATAGCATCCTAATTGATGAGTCTAGAACACCTTTAATAATTTCAGGAAGGCTAGAGGACAAAACAACATTATATGAAACATCAAATAATTTTATTAAATATTTGGAGAAAAAAGATTATGAGCTAGATGAAAAAAATAAAAACGTAATTCTTTCAGATCTAGGAATTGATAAAATTGAAAAACTCGCAATCCAAAAAAGAATACTTAAAAATAATAACTTTTATGATCCTGCTAATTTAGATCTAGTTCATCATGTCAATCAGGCGCTTAAAGCTAATTTAATTTTTAAAAAAGATACAGACTACATTGTGAGAGACGGCAAAATTCAAATTATAGATGAGTTTACAGGAAGAGTCTTAGATGGAAGAAGATTTTCAGATGGACTTCACCAGGCGATTGAGTCTAAGGAAAATGTTAAAATCCAAGAAGAAAATCAAACTTTAGCATCAATCACTTACCAAAACTATTTTAGACTTTATAAAAAATTAGCTGGTATGACTGGGACTGCAATGACAGAGTCTGAAGAATTTTTTGACATTTATAAATTGAATGTGGTTTCGATTCCTACAAATAAAGAAACGATGAGAAAAGATTTCAATGATCAAATTTTTCGTACTGAAAGAGAAAAGTATCATGCAATATCAAATAAAATAATTGAATGTAATAGCAAAGGTCAACCGGTATTAGTTGGAACAACAAGTATTGAAAAATCAGAAAAAATTTCAAATTATTTAAACAGTAAAAAAATAAAACATAATGTTCTTAATGCAAAGCACCACGAACAAGAAGCGCAAATAATTGCAGAAGCTGGAAAAATTGGGGCTGTAACAATTGCCACTAATATGGCAGGTCGAGGTACAGACATAAAACTTGGAGGGAACAAAGATTTTATTGTAGATGGAAAAAAAGAAAATATTGAAGAAATCAGAGTAAATGAAAAAAAAGTCAAAGAACTTGGAGGATTATTTATTATAGGAACGGAGCGTCATGAGAGTAGAAGAATTGATAATCAGTTACGAGGAAGATCTGGAAGACAAGGAGACCCTGGCAGTACAATTTTTTTTATAAGTCTGCAGGACGAGTTAATGAGAATTTTTGGAGGAGATTCAATTGATGGAATGCTTAAAAAACTAGGTCTCAAAGAAAACGAGTCTATTGACCACCCTTGGATTAACAAAGCCATGGAAAGAGCTCAAAAAAAAGTAGAGAGTAGAAATTTTGATATTAGAAAAACATTAATCAAATTTGATGATGTAATGAATGATCAAAGACAAGTAATATTTTCTCAAAGATTAAAAATACTTAAAGAAGAAAGTATTGAGGTAATTTTGGATGATTTTTTTAATGAGGTGGTGACAAACTTAAATTCAGCAAGATTAAACTTACAAAAATCTGGTGATGAGAAAAATTACCTTACGGAAGTTAAAAATATAACCGGAAATTCAATTATTGATGATGATTTAATTAATTATGGCAATTTAAAAGAAAATGAATTTAAAGACAAAATCAAAAGTATCTTCTCTGATAAGAAAAATTCAAGAATAAAAATTTTAGGTAAAACTCAAAACAGTATTTTAGAAAAAAAAATATTTTTACAAATCATTGACTTTTCTTGGCGGTCACATTTGCAATATCTCGAACAGCTAAGACAGGTTATTGGCTTGAGACAATATGGTCAAAAAGATCCTTTATCTGAATTTAAAAAAGAGGCTTTTGTATTATTCGAAGGATTATTATCAAAAATAAAAAATGATTTAATTAAATTTCTCTTGAACCTTAATATTGTAGTTTCATCTGAAGAAAAAACAAAAGAAGAAAAAGAGGAAATTATAGAGAATAAATCTGATAAAAAAGTTGGAAGAAATGAAAAATGCCCATGTGGATCTGGCAAAAAATTCAAGCATTGTCATGGAAATATTTAATTTTTTTTAAATTTTTTTAAAAGCATTTAAAGCTTTTAATCTAGCTTCCTCATGTTTTACAATCGGATAAGGATAATCTTTACCTAATTTAAATTTTTCATCATTTAGTTCCCAAGGTTTATGAATAAATTTTTTTGATAAACTTTTTAATTCAGGCACCCATCTTTTAACGTATTCGCCTTCTTTATCAAATTTTTCACCCTGAAGAATTGGATTAAATATTCTAAAGTATGGTGCGGCATCTGCTCCGCAGCCTGCAACCCACTGCCATCCTGCAACATTGCTGGCCGGACTATAATCTAACAAACAATTTCTGAAATATTTTTCACCTTCTTTCCAATTAATTAATAAGTGTTTTACTAAAAATGAACCAACTATCATTCTAACTCTATTATGCATCCAGCCAGTAGAATAAAGTTCTCTCATCCCTGCATCAACTATTGGATATCCAGTTAGTCCTTTTTTCCATGCGTTTAAAAATTTAGAATTTTTTTGCCATGGAAATTTATCAAATTTTTTGGAGTAATTACCTTTTAACATGTGTGGGAAATGATTTATTAATGAATGATTAAATTCGCGCCAGCCGATTTCTGTCAGAAACTTTGAAGTTCCAATTGTTTTTGATTTTTTTTTAATACATTCTTCCCATATTGTTTCAACATGAAGTTGGCCAAATTTAATAAAAGGAGATAATTTAGATGTACCTACTATATTTGGAAAGTTCCGCCCTTCAGAATAGTTCGTTATTCTCTCTTTAATAAAATTTTGTAATTCTTTTAAAGCATGTTGTTCACCTGGACTCCAAACTTTTTCAAAATTTTTAAACCAATCTTTTTTAGGCAATATCTTTTCCGCATTAATACAATTTTTAAAATAATTTGTTTTATTTTTACATTTCTTAATTGTTCTCTCTTTTGATGGTATCTTTTCGGAGAAAAATTTTTCTGCTGTTCTCCAAAAAGGGGTGAACACCTTGAATGGAGTTCCATCACCTTTTTTTACTTCATCGATTTCATTAAGAGCATTTCCTCTAAATCTTTTATGATAGATGTTTTTATTTTTAAAAATATTAAATAAATATTCATCAAATTTTAAATAGTCTGGCTCATAGACCTTATTCCAATAAATTGCGAAGTCTTTTTTTTTAATGAGAGAGTCAAAGAAAATTTTAAATGAATGAGTTTCAACTACTTCAAGAGAAATGTTTAATTCATTTAGTTTCTTTTTAAAATTTGATAGTGATTTACTTAACCACCATTTCTGAGCTTCTTGATTGCTATATATATCTTTTTTATAAAGATAAAAAACTACCACTTGATTATGTTTGGTAGTAGCCTCAATTAACCCATGATTTTTTATAAATCTAAAGTCATCTCTTAGCCAAAATAATCCTATCTTTTTATCCATTTAAAATAATTATCAGATTAATTTTTGTTTTTCGATGTGTAAAACTTGAGTGTGGTGGCCTTGGTAAGAATCGCACTTACGACACATACCTTTTCAGGGTACTGCTCTACTACTGAGCTACAAGGCCTAAAATCTAAAAGTAATTCTACCTTTAGTTAAATCGTATGGTGTCATTTCAACCATTACATTGTCTCCAGCTAAAACTCTAATTCTATTTTTTCTTAGTTTCCCAGCTGTATGAGCTAAGATTTCATGATTATTTTCTAATTTAACTCTAAACATAGCGTTAGGTAAAAGTTCTGTTACTTTTCCTTTAAATTCTAAAGTTTCTTGTTTCGCCAATTATTTAACCTTTTTTAATCTTATTTTTACAGAGTTAGCATGACCATCTAAATTCTCATACTTTGCTAAATTTATAACCGATGGGCCTAATCTTTCAATACCTGTTTTTGTTATTTTTATTAACGAATGTCTTTTTAAGAAATCGTTAACAGACAAACCTGAAGAAAAACGTGCTGAACCAGAGGTAGGTAGAACATGGTTAGGTCCTGCCAAATAATCGCCGATGGCTTCAGGTGAAAATTTTCCAATGAATATTGAGCCTGCGTTCTTTACATCTTTAATCAATTTATTATTAAATGAAGTACATAACTCTAAATGTTCTGGTGCTATTATGTTAATTATCTCTGAAATTTTATTTCTTTTATTAGTGTATATTGCTAACCCAAACTTTTTTAAGCTTTGAGTGGCAATTTTTTTTTTGGGTAAATTAACTAATTGTTGTTTTAAGTTTTTATTAACTAAACTTATCAATTTTTTATTATCTGTAATTAAAATTGATTGAGCATAAACATCATGCTCGGCTTGTGCGATTAAGTCTGCGGCGATTAATTTTGGATCAGAATATTTATCACCTACAATACTTACTTCCGAAGGTCCAGCTACCATATCTATACCTACATCTCCAAAAACCTCTTTTTTTGCAAATGCCACAAAAGCATTTCCAGGTCCAACTATTTTGTCGACTTTCTGAAAGTTTTTTGTGCCATATGCCAAAGCAGCAATTGAATGAGCTCCTCCAGTTTTATAAATTTTTTTTACTCCGCATTTTTTAGCAGCGTAAACTACCGCCGGATTTATTTTTGAGTCTAAAGAAGGAGTAGTTAAATATATATTTTTCACACCTGCCACAATAGCAGGAATACAGTTCATTAAAACTGTGCTTGGGTAACTTGCAGTACCACCAGGTACATAAACTCCAACTTTACCTATTGATGAATATTTATATGAAAGTTCGTTATTATACTTATCCTTGAACTTAAAATTAGAGATTTTTTGTTTTAAGTGAAATTTTTTAATTCTAGTAAATGCTAAATCTATAGCTTTTTTTATTTTAATATCTGTTTTTTTAGCAATTAGATTAATTTCTTTATTTGAAAAAAAAATTTTGTTAGATTTTGTTTTTATCTTTGAATATTTTTTTTCATAGTTCAAAACAGCTTTATCGCCATTTCTTTTTACGTCTTTAATTATCTTATAAACCTTAGAGGCTATATTTTTTTGAGTAGATTTTCGTCTATTTAAAAAAACCTCTAGGGTTTTAGATGCTCCATTTTTGTTATAATTAAAAGTTTTTATCATTAAATTACTTGGTGTTTTGGTTTATTTTTAGTATCCCAAGCCTCTCCTTGATCGTCTAAAGTCACTTCAATGACTTCTGCTATAATTCTAATGATTGAGTCTCCAGCAAAAGTTATTTTCATTTCATAGTTATTATCAGGCATCTTAATAGTTTCAATAGCTAGAAAGTCTAAGAAATTATCTTTTTTTTTCTGGTTTATGTTTTTTGAGAATACTTTTAAGACATTTTCAAATTTCAGAACCGTTCTAATTCGCTTATTTTTTCTAAAGACTCCTTTTTCTACATCCTCCCACATAAAACGATTTAACTGCATAAGAAAAATCTTATTTTTTTTTAAATTAGCAATATCTGCAACACTCAAAATTGAGTCTTGGAGGTGGGCTGATACAACTTTTATATCTTCCTCGGTTTTTGCTATTAATTTTAAATTTTTAACCACCATTAGACTCTTCTAATTTCTGCTTTACAACTTTTTAATTTTTTTTCTAAAAATTCGTAGCCTCGATCGAGATGATAAATTCTATTAACTATTGTTCTATTTTCAGCAACTAGTCCTGCTAAAACTAAACTTACTGAAGCCCTCAAATCAGTTGCCATTACTTCTGCTCCTGTTAACTTCGTTGGACCGTTAATGGTTGCAATTTTATTGTTTGTTTCAATTTTTGCACCCATTCGATTTAACTCTGGAACATGCATAAATCTATTTTCAAATATATCTTCTTTTATTTTAGAAATGCCTTCTGCTTGTGTTAAAAGAACCATTAGTTGAGCTTGAAGATCAGTAGGAAAACCGGGATAGGGTTTTGTTGAAATATTTATCTTTTTCAAATTTTTACTATTGAGAATTGTAATTGAAGATTTATTTTTTTTAATTTTAACACCTATCTTTTTAAGTATATTGATTTCTGTTTTTATTATTTCTGGACTAATTCTATCTATAGTAATCTTTTTACCAACTAATGCGCTTGCAATTATATATGTTCCGGCTTCTATTCTATCGAACATAACTTTATGATTAACCTTAAGTTTTTTATTGATACTTTCATTAATAATTATAGTTCTTCCAGATAATTTTATATTGGCTCCTAATTTTATTAAAAATGAAATTAAATCTTTTATTTCAGGTTCAATTGCACAATTTTTTAAAATTGTTTTTCCTCTTGCATTAAATGCAGCCAGTAAAGCATTTTCAGTTGCTCCAACCGAAATTGAAGGAAATTTTATTGTTGAGCCTTTCAACCCTTTTTTTTGCTTCTGCTATTATGTATCCATTTTTAATTTTAATTTTTGCACCCATTTTTTTTATTGCAAACAAATGTAAATCAACGGGTCTGGTTCCTATAGCGCAACCACCAGGTAGAGAGACTTTTGCTTTTTTATATTTTGTTAATAATGAACCAAGAACTAATACTCCAGCTCTCATTGTCTTTACAAGTCTATATGGTGCTAAAGTATTAATTTTATTTCCATTATTTAAAATCTCTAAAGTATTCTGTTTTTTAAATATTTTTACTTTAAGTCCAATGAACTCCAAAAGCTCAACCATCGTAAAAATATCTTTTACTAAAGGAATGTTTTGAAGCTTAATATCATTACTTAATATGCACGCTGCTAAAATTGGTAATGTTGCATTTTTAGAACCTGATATCAAAATTTTTCCATTCAGATACCTCTTTCCTTTAATTATGAGTTTTTGCATTTAAGGATTTAAACTTTAGGTAACGTAACACCTTTTTGCTTCATATATTTGCCTTTTCTTTTGGCATAAGTAACACTAGGTTTTTCATTACCTTTAAGAAAAACAAATTGAGCAACTCCTTCATTAGCATAAATTTTTGCTGGCAATGGAGTTGTGTTTGAAAACTCCAATGTAACATGACCTTCCCAACCAGGCTCTAAAGGAGTTACGTTTACGATAATTCCACATCTGGCATAAGTTGATTTACCTAAGCAGATAACAAGAACATCATCAGGAATTTTAAAATATTCCATGGTTCTGGCTAAAGCAAAGGAGTTAGGTGGAATGATACATTCTTTACCAACCTTAGTGACAAAACTTTCTTTTTTAAAAACTTTAGGATCTACAATGCCTGAATTTACGTTCGTAAATATTTTAAACTCATTAGAAACCCTTGCATCATACCCGTATGAAGATAAACCAAATGAAATTCTTCCTTTTCTTACTTGTTTGCTTACAAAAGGCCTTATCATACCTTTTTTTGAAGCTGCGTTTTTTATCCATTTATCTGAAAGAACTGTCATTTTTTTTACTCTCTTTTTTTAACTTTTTTCTTTTTTTTAAATTTTTTTTTAAAGCAGCTTCCCTGCTCTTAATAAGAGAATCTTTTTTTTCAAAAGATTTCATTGAATAACTATTTATTGTCTGGGTTAGTTAAGTCCTCAAGCGTTATGGGTTTGTCAATATCATGCATAGGTTTTTCTTCGGACTCTTTAGAAGTGTTGTTAGCTTTTTTTGCTCTTCTTTGCTCTATTCGCGCTTTTCTCTTAGCCTCTTTTTTCATAGCTTTGTCACCACGAGTAGATTTGTAATCATAATGAATTCCCATAACAAGTACCCCTTCATCAATTCTTAAATTTACTTCTTGAACTTGTTTTTTGCAAGCCTCTAGATTGTAACATCTGTATAATTATCAATAATACAGACAAAATTACGGCAACTAAAACATCTTGGAGTGGAGTGGCATTAGGAAAACCGTAATTCCATAAAATTACTAAAAAAAGCCATACCAACCAATTAATTTTTTGCTTCATCTATATTGCAACCTTGTTCTGTACATTTTTTACCAGAATTTATGTTATTAAAATAATCTAATGCTCTTACAGCTGTCATCATGTGATTTTTGTAAATATTTAAATATCCATTTAGACTATCTGATAATATTTTAGCCTCTTTCATCATTCCCAGTCTGACTAAATTTATGAGCATCATTGCATTACCATTTGGAATAGTATTGTCACCAATATCAATTGGATTAAAAAAAATGTCATTATTCTCTTTTTGATTTTTCTGAAATATATTCTTTTCTTTTACATAAAATTTTGAGAAAGTTTCCTCGCTTAATTTATTTGCGTAATTTTTATATTTAAAATTCATGGTTTTATCTGAAAGGTCAATCAACGCATTTATTAAAAAAGCATAGTCTTCCAAAAACACAATTTCTTTAGAGTAAGAATGTTGGATATTTTTTTTCAAATATTTTTCTTCAATAAGAGAGAAAAAGTTTTCCGCTAGATCTAAATATTTATTTTCAGGTAATATTTCATGCGCTGCAATCAAAGAACTGATCCATAGGCAATTTAAATCAAGCTGAGATTTATCATCAAAAAAGGGTTTCTTTCTTTTTTTCCTTATCTCTAAAAGTTTTTCTACTATCGCTTTAGGTGGCTTGTTTTTTTCCACTAAAATGTTTTTGTTTTCCCAGTTTCCTGATGCACTTACTTCAAAATACTCATCAATTTTATCTATATTTTTTATTTCCTCATATTCAAAAACATAGTATTTGCCTTCTTCGCCTTCGCTATCAGCATCGTAAGCGGAACCTAATAATTTATCTTTATTTAAAAATTCTAATCTTAAAAAATCTATTGTTTGCTCTAATTTGTCTTTAAAATAATTTTCATTATTAATTTTACAGTACTTAGCTAAAAGTAAGATAAATTGAGTATTATCGTATAACATTTTTTCAAAGTGAGGAATAATCCAAGCATCATCGACGGTATATCTGGAGATACCTCCCTCTACATGATCATAAATTCCTTTTGAACATAATTGTTTTAAAATTAATGAAACAGGTTCTAAATATTTTTTATCTTTTGTTGTATTGTAAAAATATAAAAGTGTTTCGAATAAATTAAATGTAGGAAATTTAGGAGCGCCTTTGTACCCTCCTTTTTCTGGATCTAAATAATTTAATGACGCTTCTATAATTGGTTTAAGATCCTGGCTTAAGACTGAACTTCTTTTTAAATCTAAATTTTTAATAATTAAATCTTTTTGATTAATAATATTTGTTTTCTGCTCTTTATATGAGTCATTTACTTTTTGTAAAACTTCTTTAAAAGAAGGCAATCCGTTCTTTGCAACTTTAGGAAAATAAGTTCCACCCATAAATGGTACTCCATTTTCATCAAGAAACATAGTAAGAGGCCATCCCCCACCAGATTGATTGAATAATTGAAAAGAACTTTGAAATACAAAGTCTAGATCAGGTCTTTCTTCTCTATCAACTTTAATATTTAAAAAAAATTTATTCATAAGATCAGCTGTCTCTTTATCTTCAAAACTTTCATGAGCCATCACATGACACCAATGACAACTTGCATAACCGATGCTTAATAAAATAGGTTTAGAACTTTTCTTAGCTTCTTCTAGAATTTTTTTTGACCATATTTGCCAATGGACAGGGTTATTTTTATGTTGTCTTAAGTACGGACTTGGATCATCTATTAAATTATTTTTATTAAGGTCAATCATTTAAAGAAAAATTTTTTTAACTACTATAGAAATAGAAATAAAAATTAAAAAAATTAATATTGGTATATAAATTTCTTTATTAATTATTAAGTTTACAAAATTAAAATTATTAGAACCTTTAATATAATTGTTTATTCCAGAACCAATTGAATTCCAAATAAAAAACATTGGTATAAAACCCAAGAAACTTCCAAAAAAGTAATTACTATTTTTTATGTTGAAAATTACAGGTAAAATATTTTGTAATCCAAATGGTATTCCTAAACCTCCGGAAAGCCTAAAGGCAAGAAAATAATAAAATTCATTTTTTTTAAAACGTTCAATATATTTTTCAAATTTATCCATGAGCATAATTTTGACTAAATCTTTAAAAAAGAAATTTGCAATCATGTAAAGCAACAAAGCGCCAATTGAAATTGATAATGTTGAGATTAGTGTCCCAGCCCATTTTCCAAATAATATTCCTGAAATTAGAAGTATTGGTGTTCCAAAACCTAAAAGTATCACCCAAAATGATGAAAATAAAAAAAATAGAAATAGATTTAATACTAAATTTTTTCCGATAAATTCCTCTATATTTGACTGTATTAATTTATAGTATGAAAAATCATTTATTCTAGAAATCTCAAATTTTGAAATCAAGAAATATAAAAACGACATCAAAATAAATAAATAAATTGCTCCTAAAGTGATTTTTAAATTTTTACTCATATTAATCCTGTACAACAGACAACATTTAAAATATATACCTTAAAATATTTATGAAAAGAACTTATCAACCTAGTAATTTAGTCAGAAAAAGAAGACACGGTTTTAGAGCTAGAATGGCAACTAAAACTGGTAGACAACTTATCGCAAGAAGAAGAGCAAAAGGTAGAAAAACCCTCTCAACATAATTTATTTAATGGTTAAGCTTGAAAGCTTAAAAAAAAGCTTCCAATTTAAAAAAACATTAAAAGAAAAAAAAGTTCATTCAGACTATTTTTCAATCTTCGCTACAAAGAATTTTTATAAGCCCAAAGTTAAATCTAGCTTATTAATCAGTTTTGTGATGAAAAAAAAAATTGGGAACGCTGTTAAAAGAAACAAAATTAGAAGGAAATTAAAAGCAATTGTCCAGAAGTTGCTAAAAAAAAGAGGTGCAATTGATAAAGATTACACTTATATAGTTTTTGGAAAATCTAATGCCTACACTCAGAAACATGATTTACTTTTGTCTATAATGGAAAAGTGCTTTGGAAAAATAAAAAAATAAAATGGTCAAAATACTTATAAACTTTCAAATATACTTAATTAAGGTCTATAAATATCTATTATCACCATTAATGGGAAGTAATTGTAGATACGATCAAGAATGCTCCGAATATTATATTGGCTCACTAAAACAACATGGTTTACTTAGTGGATCTTTATTAGGAGTTAAAAGAATATTAACTTGTCATCCAATAAAATTTTTAGGTGGAGGGTCTAGCTATAATTATGTTCCAAGTAAAGAAGTGATAAAGAAAGAAAAATTTAATGGATAATAGAAACGTTTTTGTAGCAATAGCTCTTTCAATGTCTGTATTATTATTTTGGGGAGCTTTTTTTGAAACACCTAGAAAAACTGCTGAGCAAAATAATACTCAACAAGTTGAAAAAAATAATAACAAATCTTCAATAGCGCCCACTATAAATCAGCCAATAATTATTAAAAAAGTTACTAGAGAAGAAGCAATTAATAAAAATAAAAGAATTAAAATTGAAAATGATAATATTATTGGATCACTATCTTTAGAGGGAGCTTTGATTGATGATATATCGTTTAAAAAACATAAACAAAAAGTAGTTGATGGCGAGAATACAGTTTTTTTATATCCACAAGAAACAGAAAATGGGTTCTTTATTGAAACAGGATGGACAAGTATTGGCAATAAAATAAAAGTGCCCTCTAATAACTCTGTCTGGACTGTAAAAGGTAATAACACTTTAACTGAAAAATCTCCAGTAATTATTCAATGGGACAACAAAGAGGGAATTGTTTTTGAAAAAAAAATAGAACTTGATGATAAATACCTTTTTAAAATATCTCAACAGATAAAGAATAATACTAATAATTCTATAGAGCTTTTTCCATATGCTCAAATGACTAGAAACAAGATTCCAGATGACATTCAAAATTTTTATATTCAACACGAAGGATTTATTGGTGTGTTTGACGAAGAATTAAAAGAAGACGATTACGATGATGTGAAAGAGAAAAAAATTGTTAGAGAGTCAAACGAAGGTTGGCTAGGTATAACTGATAAATATTGGATGACGGCTTTTGTTCCAGAGGCCGGTAAAAATTTCAAGTCTACTTTTCTTTATGATGAAGGATTTAAAGCAAATTATATTATTAATAAGCCTACTGTAATTAATCAATCATCAACAGGAATTAATGAACTTAGATTATTTGTTGCTGCTAAAGAGGTTGAAACAATAGATTCTTATGCTGAAAACCAGAATATTAAAAAATTTGATTTAGTAATTGATTGGGGTTGGTTTTATTTTTTCACCAAGCCATTATTTTTCGTAATTGATTACTTGTTTAAAATTTCAGGAAACTTTGGAACTGCCATTGTTCTCTTAACTATTGCTTTAAGATTAATATTCTTCCCGCTTGCAAACTTCTCATTTAAATCAATGGCAAAAATGAAAGCTGTTCAACCAGAAATGATGAGGCTTAAAGAACTTCATAAAGACGATAAAGTAAAACTGCAGCAAGAAATGATGGCACTTTATAGAAAAGAAAAAATTAATCCAGCATCTGGCTGCTTACCAGTATTAATTCAAATTCCATTCTTTTTTTGCAATTTATAAAATGCTTTTTATTTCTCTCGAGATGAGGCATCAGCCATTTTTTGGATGGATTAAAGATTTATCGGCAGCTGATCCTACAACTATTTTCAATTTGTTTGGGCTAATTCCTTGGGATCCTCCGAGTTTCATGATTATTGGTATTTGGCCAATTTTAATGGGAGCTTCAATGTGGGTTCAACAAAAGCTAAATCCAGCTCCAGCTGATCCTGTTCAAGCAAAAATTTTTGCATTCTTTCCATTATTTTTGACAATTATACTTGCCTCATTTCCTTCAGGTTTAGTTGTTTATTGGACAGTAAATAACATTTTAACTATTGCGCAACAGTGGGTAATAAATAAAAAAACAACTGTTAAAACAAACTAGATGTCAGAAAATTTTTCCTCAGAGGAAATTAAAAAACTTTGGCCTAATAATGCCCCGCCTATTTCTAATATTCAAAAATATGTAGAAAAATATAAAGAAGATACAATCGTAATAAAATATGGTGGTAATGTTTTAATTGATAGAGAAGTTTTCAATAACTTTATTTTAGATATTCAAATTTTAAATAGACTTGGTCTTTCGATTGTTGTTGTTCATGGAGGAGGTCCAAGAATAAAAAGAGAGTTAGAAAAATCAAATATCGAGTCTAGATTTATAAATGGATTAAGAGTTACTGATCAAAAAATTATTAATATCGTAGAAAAAGTTTTAATTGAATTTAATAGAGATATAGTTGAGTCTTTAAACAATAAAAGCTCTGAAGCCACTCAGATAAATAGTAAAGAAAGTAATGTAATAAATGTTGTGCCTGAAAATAAGGAATTAGGTTTTGTTGGTATACCAAAAAAAATTAACACAGAGATTATTAAGAACTTAATAAAGAGTAACAAAATACCAGTTGTTGCGCCTTTGGGTTTAGATAAAAATAATCAAGTATATAATATTAATGGAGATACTGCTGCAGGTGCTATAGCTAAATCACTTAAATCAAGAAGGTTGTTGCTGATGACTAATGTTGAAGGAGTTTTAGATAAAGAAAAAAAACTAATTACAGAAATATCTTCAATAAAAACATTAGAATTAATTAAAGACCAAACTATTAGTGGTGGAATGATACCAAAAATAAACACTTGCTTAGATGCTGTCAGTAATGGTGTAAGAGGTGTTGTAATCATGGATGGTAGAAAACCACATTCAATCTTAAATGAAATTTTCTCAGATACAGGTGCAGGGACTTTAATAAGATAGTGAAAGAATTAAAAAAAATAAAATATTGGTTGTTTGATTTAGATAACACCCTTTATTCTGGAGATACAAAAGTTTTTGACCAAGTAGATAAAAAAATGTCAAAGTTTATCTCAGAAAAACTCAACGTTAGTATTGATGAAGCTAAAAAAATTCAAAAAAATTACTTCCACGAGTATAATACTACTCTTAACGGGATGATAAAAAATCATGATATTGATGCAAATGAATTTTTAGAGTTTGTTCATGATGTAGATCTTAACTTTTTAAAAAAAGATGATGATTTAAAAGAACAACTTTCAAAACTGGATGGAAAAAAAATTATTTTTACTAATGGATCTAAGGCACACGCTTCAAACGTTACTTCAAGAATTGGGATAGAACAATTATTTGATGGGGTTTTTGATATAGTAGACTCTGATTTTTATCCTAAACCATCAATAGAACCTTATAAAAAAATTATAGAAAATTACAAAATTCAGCCAGAATATTGTATATTCTTTGAAGATATTGCTAGAAATTTAAAACCAGCATACGAATTAGGAATGAAAACTGTTTGGATAGAAAATAATGAACCATGGGCTGCAAAATATTCAGATGAAAAATTTGTTAATTTCAAAACTAAAAGCTTAGCTAACTTTTTAAAGGAGATAAATGAACTTAGATAAATTAGAAAAAACTATTAATGAAAGCTTTGAAAAAAAAGAGAAAGTTAATCTAAAGTCAGATAAAAAAATTATTAAAGCGATTAATGAAACAATTGATTTAATTGATCAGGGAAAAATTCGTGTAGCAAATAAGATAAATGGAAATTGGGTTGTTAATCAGTGGATTAAAAAGGCAATACTTTTAAGTTTTAGAGTAAATAAAATGACAATGTCTAAAGGTCCTTACACTACTTGGTATGATAAAGTTCCTGGCAAAACAGTTAAGTGGAAAGAAAAAGATTGGAAGAAAGCAGGTTATAGGCACGTTCCAAACGGTGTTGTTAGAAGAGGATCATTTATAGCTAAAAATGCTGTTCTTATGCCTTCATTTGTTAACCTTGGAGCTTACGTTGATGAAGGAACTATGATTGATACTTGGGCTTCAGTGGGTTCTTGTGCGCAGGTAGGAAAAAACTGCCATATATCTGGTGGAGCTGGTATTGGTGGCGTGCTTGAACCATTACAAGCTGGACCAGTGATTATTGAAGATAATTGTTTTGTTGGAGCGAGATCTGAAGTTGCTGAAGGTGTATTAGTTGAAGAAGGCGCTGTTATATCAATGGGAGTTTATATAGGAGCATCGACAAAAATTATAGATAGAGCAACTGGTGAAATTACTTATGGAAAAGTACCTGCTTATTCTGTTGTAGTACCGGGAAGCTTACCTAATAAGTCTAATCCAGAAGGGCCATCTTTATACTGTGCTGTAATAGTTAAAAAAGTTGACTCAAAAACAAGAAGCAAAACATCAATTAACGATTTGCTGAGAGATTAATGCCAGATTTTAACGAACTAACTTTATCTAAAGAACTTATAAAATTTCCGAGTGTTACACCAAAAGATGCCGGTGCAATCGGCTTTTTAAGTAAAAAATTAAAACAATTAGGGTTTTCTTGTAAAATCTTAGAATTCAAAGATAAAGGAAGCAAGCCTATAAAAAACCTTTATGCAAAATTAGGAAAAAGAGGTCCTAACTTATGCTATGCTGGTCATACTGATGTTGTTCCTCCAGGAAATTTAAGAGATTGGACAGCCAATCCTTTTAAACCGATTGTGAAAAATAATCACTTAATTGGGAGAGGGGCAAACGATATGAAAAGCTCTATCGCTTGTTTTATTTCTGCCGTTGATAAGTTTCTAAAAAAAAGAAAAAATTTCAATGGATCAATAAGTTTTTTAATTACGGGAGATGAGGAAGGACTAGCGATTAATGGAACAAAAAAAGTAGTAGATTATTTAAAGAAAAAACGTGAAAAAATAAATTTTTGTATAGTGGGAGAGCCAACTAACCCAAACAAATTAGGTGAAATGATAAAAATTGGTAGGCGAGGAAGTTTATCAGGTAGAATAGAAATTTCTGGAACACAGGGTCATGTTGCTTATCCGCATTTATCAAATAATCCAATAAATGCTTTGGTAAAAATTTGTAAAAAACTTAAAGAAAAGAAACTAGATAATGGTAACAAAAATTTTCAACCATCGAATTTAGAATTTACATCTATTAATGTAGATAATAAAGCACACAACGTAATACCCTCAAGAGCTTATGCTCAGTTTAATATTAGATATAATAATCTTCATAACTCGAGCAGTCTTAAGAAAAAAATTAATTCAGTAGTTAAAAATATTAGTAAAAAAAATAAATGTAAATTTAGAGTCACATTTACAGTTAATGGTGATTCATTTTTAACTGAGCCCAATAAAACTATTTACATGGCTAAAGACATAATAAAAAAAATTACTAAAATAACTCCTAAATTTTCAACAACTGGTGGAACATCAGATGCTAGATTTATAAAAAAAATTGCACCTTGTCTTGAATTTGGTCTAGTAAATAAAACAATGCATAAAATCGATGAATGTGTTTCTTTAAAAGATTTAAAAAACTTAACAAAAATTTATCAAAATATCCTTGAGGATTATTTTAGGTGAAACTTTATAAAGTTAAAAAATCTAAAATTGATAATTTTGGTCTTTACGCTTCTAAAGATATAAAAAAAGGAACTCGTGTAATTGAGTATAAAGGTAAAGTTATTACTAGAAGAGAAGCTGAGGAAAATCCCAAGTATGATAATGATAAAGCAATATATCTTTTTAACTTAAATGAAAGATATGATCTTGATGGAGATTTTAAGTTTAATACTGCTAGACTAATAAATCATTCTTGTGATCCTAATTGTGAAGTTACAGGAACTGGTCTTAAAGTTTGGGTTTATGCTATCAAAGATATAAAAAAAGGTGATGAATTTTCTTATGATTATGGGTTCAGTTTTGATGAGGATTATAAAAATTATCCTTGCCGGTGCGGTTCTAAAAACTGTTGTGGTTACATCATTAGAGAAGGATCAAGGTGGCGGATAAAAAAATCTAAAAAAAAATGAAAAAAGCACTTTTTGTTTCAACTAGAAATCCTTTTTCGAAAAGATATAGTGGAGATATAATTGGATCTAAAGGCGTAATAAAAAATTTAAAAAAAATTTATTCTTTGGACATTGTGAGTCTTGATAATAACGAAGATTTATCAAAAAAAAACATTTTCATTTTTAAATCCCCTTCCTTTTTTTTTAAGATTTTTAACGTAATTAAATCTCTAATTAAATTCAAACCTATGCAGTATGGAGTTTTCTATTCTAATGAAATGAAAAAATTTATAGATGAAAACGCAGATTATTACGATTTAATTTTTTTTTATCATATAAGATCTAGTCAATATCTTCCTAGGTATTATAGAGGAAAAAAAATTATTGAAATGGGTGATTTGTATTCGAGTAATTACATCCAAACTTACAAAAATTTAAATATATTTAACCCACTCAGATATATTTATTTATTTGAAAGTTTTTTTGTTAAAAAA
The DNA here is from genome assembly GCA_000419545.1 of Candidatus Pelagibacter ubique HIMB058. Taxonomy (GTDB): domain Bacteria; phylum Pseudomonadota; class Alphaproteobacteria; order Pelagibacterales; family Pelagibacteraceae; genus Pelagilacustribacter; species Pelagilacustribacter ubique_B. The sequence continues at coordinate 66 of ATTF01000011.1, read as the reverse complement.
GCCGAGACTCAAATATTTTTGGATTTTGACAAAATAATTCTATTTTCAAAAAATGAGATAAAGAAA
>ATTF01000010.1 GCA_000419545.1 Candidatus Pelagibacter ubique HIMB058 | reverse complement strand
TAAATTTAATAAAATTTTATTTTCATGATTATTTATTTTAGAATTAACAAATACATACGGAATATTAAATTTTTTTGCATAAATAATTCCTTTGGCGTTTTTATTATTACTTAATATTAAACTAATATTTAAAGGAAAATTTTTATTCCTAGAGTGTAAAATAAGATTTTTGAGATTTGTACCTTGGCCTGAGATAAATACACAAGTTTTTTTTTTTACCATCTAAGAGAATTTATCAAATTTATTTTTTGATGATCTTTGGAAATATAGCCAATCTCATATGGTTTATAATTTTTTGGAAATACCTTAATTATTTGTGAAATTTTTTTTTCAGAAACAATTAAACAAAATCCAATTCCACAATTAAAAGTCCTTAACATCTCTTGATCAGAAATATTTTTTTGTTTCAACCACTTGAATATTTTTAAAATCTTTATCTTATCTAAAAATATATTTAATGTTAAATTCTTAGGAACTGATCTTAATAAATTTTCAATTAGCCCTCCTCCTGTAATATGAGCTGCAGAGTTAATTAAGTTTTTTTTTGTTAATTTAAGAATTTCTTTTGAATAAATTTTTGTAGGTTTTAACAAATCTGATTTTAAATTCTTTGGTATTTTATTTTTTTTTAATATTGATCTTACTAAAGAAAAGCCATTAGAATGAATTCCGTTGGATGGTATAGCTAAAATTATATTCTTGGGTTTAACTTTTCTTTTATCTAAAATTTTTTTTTTTGAAACTATACCAACGCTGAATCCCGCAAGATCAAATTTATCTCTAGAATATATACCCGGCATCTCAGCTGTTTCTCCACCAATTAGTTTACAGTCCGATAATTTACATCCCTTAAAAATACCTTTTAAAATTTCTTTTGTTTTAATTAAGTTCAATTTACCTACAGCAATATAATCTAAGAAAAATAATGGTTTTGCTCCTTGAACAATTAAATCATTAACACACATCGCAACAAGGTCTATACCGATAGTATCAAATTTTTTAAATTTATTTGCTAAATCAATTTTAGTTCCTACGCCATCGGTACATGAGACAATAACTGGATCTTTAATTTTGAAATTACTGATATCAAATAATGATCCAAAGCCTCCAATTTCATCATTAAATTTTTGAGATTTCGTTTTTTTGACATTTTTTTTTGATAAATTAGAGATATGTTTAACCAACTTATTAGCTAACGAAATATTAACACCACTTTTTTTATAACTATTTTCGTTTTTTTTCATTTATAAATTGATATTTAATCTTATGAAATTATTAAAAAAAATAATACTCATCTTAATAGTTTTTTTAGAAACTGGAAATCTTTTATCAAATGATAATTTATTTAATGTTAATAATATTCTACTAGAAAAAAAAGAAAATAAATCAAATAAACAGCTTGCAGACCAAGCAATTAAAGAAGCATTTAATCAATTTTTAAACAAGGTTTTAATGAAAGAAGATATAGTAAAGCTATCTAATATGAATATAACTGAAATAAAAGAATTAGTATTATATTATAATGTTTCAGAAAATTTAGACTTAGAAGCTAACCAGATAAATTTTAGCGTTACATTTGACAAAAACAAGGTACATAATCTGTTTTATGACAATGAGATTTCATACTCAGATATTACTGACAAAGAAATTTTTATTTTACCTATTATTTTAGATGTAAATGAAATATTCATTTTTTCAAATAATTACTTTTATGAAAATTGGAATAAAGATGAAAACTATCAATTAATTGAATTTATTCTACCTCTTGAAAATATTGAAATTATCCAAAAAATTAATAAGTTCAGAGGTAATTTGTTTAATTTAAGGTTAAAGAATTTATTTAAAGAATATTCAAATAAAAATTTAGCTTTAGTATTAATTGAAAATAAAGCTTCAAATACTCAGAAAATTTATCTTAAGGCGATAATTCAAGATAAAGCAATATCTAAAAACTTAACTTTTAAGAAAAATAATTTTAAAACAGAAAATTTAAATAAAAAAATAAAATTTGAAATTAAAGAAGAATTAACAAATTTAATAAAATCAAGAAATTTAATTGACATAAGAACACCATCTTTTTTGAATGTAAAACTCAATTTAGAAAAAGGAAATAATTTATCAGCATTAGACTCAAAAATAAAAAATATTGATTTAATAGATAATATTTTTATTCAAGAGTTTACAAATGATTATGTTAAAATAAGAATTAAATATTTAGGAAAACTAGAAAAAATAATTAATGAATTAAAAAAAGAAAATATTCGTTTAGAGTTAATCGGTGATCAATGGTTTATCAAAGTATTATAAATATGGACCAGCTTACATTTAAATTTCCATTCTCAAAAAAATATTATGAGCAAGATTTTTTTGTATCTAGTAATAATTTTTCAGCTTTTAAATTAATAGAGAGTTGGCCTAATTGGCCCGGTAAATGGCTTAATATATTTGGAGAGAGAGGATCAGGCAAAACGCATCTTTCAAAAATATTAGAAAAAAAAATTAAGAAAACTAAATTAATTGAATCACATAATGTAGATAATAAAATTATTAAAGAAATGAGTGAGATTGAATGTTTAATAATCGATAGTTTTGAAAATAATATTGATGAAAACCTACTGTACTCAATTCTAAATCAGTCGAAACAGATAGATAATTATCTACTGATCAACTCCACAAGCTCAATAAACAATATGTTTAAATTAAAAGATTTGAAATCACGATCTAATAGTTTCATCTTTATAAGTATTGATTTACCAACTGATGAACTTTTAAAGGTTATTATATCTAAAACTCTATCAGACAAACAAATTAGCATTAATCCAAAGTTGACAGATTTTATAATTAATAATGTTGAGAGATCTTATGAAAATTTGTTTAAATTCCTTAAAGATGTAGATGAATTATCTTTATCTACTGGAAAATCAATTAATATTAATTTAATAAAAAAAATACTAAACCAATGAATAAATATAGAACACACAATTGCACTGAATTAAGCGAAGCAGATATTAACAAAAATGTATATATTTCTGGATGGTTGCATAGAAAAAGAGATCATGGAAATTTGCTATTTTTAGACTTAAGAGATCATTATGGGATAACTCAATGTGTTATTGAAAATAATAACAAATACTTTCCTCTTTTAGAAAAATTAAAACCTGAGTCAGTTTTAAAAATTGCCGGTAAAGTTTTAAAGAGGTCAAGTGGAACAGAAAATTTAGAATTAAAAACAGGTAAAATAGAAATTTCAATTGAGCTTGTTGAAGTTTTATCAAGTGCCAAGGAATTACCAATGCCTGTTTTTGGTGAGCAAGACTACCCAGAAGATATAAGACTCAAATATAGGTTCCTTGATTTAAGAAGAGAGGAGATGCATAAAAATATTATTCTGAGGTCAAATGTAATTTCTTTTATTAGAGCTGAAATGTTTAAATTAGGTTTTCTTGAATTTCAAACTCCAATTTTAACATCTTCTAGCCCCGAAGGAGCAAGAGATTTTTTAGTTCCAAGTAGATTAAATCCAGGAAAATTTTATGCACTTCCTCAAGCACCACAACAGTTTAAACAACTGATAATGGTTTCAGGATTTGATAAATATTTTCAGATTGCACCATGTTTTAGAGATGAGGATGCAAGAGCAGACAGGAGCCCAGGTGAATTTTATCAATTAGATTTAGAAATGTCATTTGTTGAACAAGAAGACATTTTTAATATTGTTGAAAAACTTATGGTTAGCTTATTCAAAAAATTTTCATCAAAAAAAATTGTCAATGAAAATTTTCCAAGAATTTCTTATGAAGAAGCAATGATGAAATATGGGACTGATAAACCAGATTTAAGAAATCCATTATTAATTCAAGATGTTACATTACTTTTTAAAAGAGAAGATGTGAAATTTGATATATTTAAAAAATCAGTTGAATCTGGCTCAATTGTTAAAGCAATAGTGACCAAAAACACTAAAGATAAACCTAGAAGTTTTTTTGACAATATTGATAATTGGGCAAAAGAACAAGGAGCTTCAGGATTAGCTTATTTTACCTTAGAAAAAAACAATGAGATAAAAGGTAAAGGCCCTGTTGGAAAATTTTTCAGCGAGGAGTCCCTTAAAGAATTAATGAGAGACTGTAATGCGGAGATAGGGGATAGTGTATTCTTTGCATGTGGTAAAAAAAAAGAAACAGAGAGAATTTTATCACTAGCAAGAGATAAAATAGCTAAGGATTTAGGTATCATTGATAAAAATCAATTTTCTTTTTGTTGGATTGTTGATTATCCTATGTTTGAATATGATGAAAATTTAAAGAAAATTGAATTCAGCCATAACCCTTTTTCAATGCCACAAGGAAATATTCATGAGTTAGATTTTAAAAAGCCGTTAGAAATAAAAGCTTTTCAATATGATATTGTTTGTAATGGTATAGAGCTTTCTTCTGGAGCGATAAGAAATCATATCCCAGAACTAATGTATAAATTATTCTCTATTGCTGGGTATAAAGAAAAAGAGGTTAACGATAAGTTTAGCGGAATGATAAATGCTTTAAGTTATGGTGCTCCTCCACATGGTGGTATAGCACCCGGTATCGATAGAATTGTAATGTTGCTCGCAGAAAAAGAAAATATACGTGAAATTACTCTTTTTCCCATGAACCAAAATGCACAAGATCTTATGATGCAAGCTCCATCAGAAGTGGACGATATTCAATTAAAAGAGTTAGGTATAAAAAAAGATGTCAAAAAGAGTTAATTTTTAGACTTTAAATTAATCCTTACATCAGATAAATCGATTAACTTATCTTCGTAATTACTTCTAACAAAACCTTTTGAGGTAATATTTTTCACAATTCTTAAAAATTTATCTTCTTCATTTCCTGCAACAATATTTTTCGAGCTTGCGATTGATGGTGTATGAGCCAAATCTTCTTTTCCCAAATATGAAATTGCAAGTTCTCTAAATACATAATCAAGAATAGATGAAGCGCTTAGTATTCTGTCATTCCCCAGTACATTTCCAGAAGGTTCAAATTTAGTATCTATAAATGCATCCACATACTCTTCAAGTGGTACCCCGTATTGAAGCCCTAAAGATATTGCTATTGCGAAATTGTTCATCATTGCCTTAACCAATTCTCCTTCTTTATTAGTATCAATAAATATTTCACCTATTTTTCCGTCATCATATTCACCTGTGTGTAAATAAACTTTATGATCTCCAATTTGAGCTTTTTGAATATAACCCTTTCTTCTATCAGGCATTTTAAACCTTGAGTTATTTTTAACTTTAAGCTCTAGAGACTTATTTTTATTGTCATCTTTTTTTAAAATAATTCCGCTTGGATGTTCTTTTGATTGTCTATTTTCAACTTTAGATTTAATAGAAATATCATCTTTTTTTCCACCAACTTTTTTTGTTTTTCTATTATTAAGCTTTACGTCAATTACTTCAACTTCACCATCAGTTCTATTATCTATTTTTGACAACTCAGCATCATCTAAATTATTTAAAGTATGAACAGTTTTAAAAGTACAAGTATAGTAGGTTTCAACGATGTATTTTTTCATAAAATATATGGAATCTCTTTATTTAGGTATATATTAATTGTATAAGGTGTCTATTATATAATAATTCAATTTTAAATTGTGTGGATTTAAAAAGTTTATATGTTTTTTAAAATAATTTTTACTTGGTGGAATAAACAAACAATAGGAACTTTTTTCAAAACATTATTTTTTGGAAAATACGTTGGATCAGATGAACATGGAAATAAATATTATAAAAGCAAACAAAATGAACGTTGGGTAATTTATTCAAAAAATATTGAGGCAACAAAAATTACTTCAGACTGGTATTTATGGATTCATCATACAATTGACAAAGTACCAGATAAAAAAGAAAAAAGATATAAATGGCAGAAAGATCATTTAGAAAATCAAACTGGGACCAATTACAGTTTTAAACCTGTCAAAATTAGCAAAAATAATTTAAAAAAAAAATATGAAACCTGGAAATAAGACTTTAGTAATACTATTTTTTTTTGTTACTTTTTCTGAACTTTTATTTGCAGAGCAAAAAATAACAACCTCAAATTTAATAAATATTGATAAAATAAAACCAAGTTTTGAAGATCTAAATGAAAGAAATGAAATTAATGTCTCTAATGATAAATTAAGAGTTAGAAAAAATAATAAAAGTTTGCGCACCTCCCAAGCTATTTTAATTGGTTTAGATAAAATTACCGCAAAATCATCAGAACTAATCGTTGATCTTAACAAAAGTAAAAAATTTGGCCCATTAGAAATTAAAATTTTAAAGTGCGGAAAAGCTAAGGTGAATAATAAGCTTGATAGCGTTGCTTATATGCAGGTAAAAGATTTAACCAAAAATGAAAATGAACAAGTTTTTATTTTTAATGGTTGGACATTTGCATCTGATCCAAGTTTAACACCGTTTGATCATGCAATTTATGATTTAAAATTGTTAAACTGTAAAAGTGCTTAAAAAAATTTTTCTTTTCCAAGCCAATTAGTGTCGAAATCAGAGTTTATAAATTTTTTGTGATTTAAAATTTTTTTATGTAAATCAATAGTAGTTGTAATACCTTCTAGGACAAATTCATCTAGGGATCTCAAAGTTCTTTGAATAGCTTCAGTTCTATTTCTGCCTTTACAAATAACTTTAGCTATTAAACTATCGTAAAATGGTGTGATTTTGCAGCCTTGAAAAATTGACCCATCAACTCTAGTTCTAAAACCTGAAGGTTGATGGCAGACGCTAATAGTTCCTGGGCTTGGCTGGAAATCTAGAGCTGGATTTTCAGCATTAATTCTACATTCAATAGTATGACCTCTTGGATTAATGTCGCTTTGTTTTAAAGCAGTGTCACCAGTAAAAGCTATCCATAATTGTTCTTTTACAATGTCAATACCTGTTTGCATTTCAGTTACAGGATGTTCTACTTGAACTCTTGTATTCATTTCTAAAAAATAAAACTTCCCATTTTCATAAATAAACTCTACTGTTCCAGCTCCTTCATAATTTATTTGCTCAACCATTTTCACTGTTTTCTCAAAAAGATCTTTCCTCACATCTTCTGTTAAAACAGGGCTTGGAGTTTCCTCTATTAGTTTTTGATGTCTTCTCTGAACCGAACAATCTCTCTCTGCCAAATGTACAGTTTTATTTTTTCCCGACATTATTTGAACTTCAATATGTCTTGGGTTTTTGAAATATTTTTCTATATATAGCTCATCGTTATTGAAAAATTTTTTTGCTTCAGATTTGGCTGTAAGAAACAGACTCTCTAATTTATCTTCCTCTTCAACAATTTTCATACCTTTACCACCGCCACCACCAGCAGCTTTAATTAAAACGGGGTAACCTATATTTTTACAAATTGATTTAGCTTCATCAAAAGATTTTACTCCTCCTTCTGAACCCTCAATTACTGGAAGACCGAATTTTTTTGCTATTCTTTTTGCTTCAATTTTATCTCCCATTTTTGAAATTATCTCTGCGCTTGGGCCTATAAATTTAACGCCATGTTTATTAACAATTTCCGAAAATTTTGCGTTTTCAGACAAGAATCCATATCCTGGATGAATTGCTTCAGCACCAGTTAAATCTACCGCAGACATGATTGATGAAATGTTTAGATAACTGTTTTGGGGTTGATGTGAACCTATGCAGACACTTTCATCTGCTAATCTTACATGCATAGAATCAGAGTCCACGTCAGAGTGAACAGCAACTGTTTTTATACCCCATTCTTTACATGCTCTAATAACTCTAACAGCTATTTCTCCCCTGTTAGCTATTAAGACTTTTTTAAACATTAATTATTATTTAAGAAGAACTAAAGTTTGACCAAATTCAACAGGTTGACCATCCTCTACTAAAATTTTTTTTATTTCTCCATCTGAAGTAGATGGAACATGGTTCATTGTTTTCATTGCTTCAACTATCATTACTGTTTGACCTTTTTTAATCTTATCACCAACTTCAACAAATTTTTTAGCTCCTGGTTCTGGTGACAGATATGCAGTTCCTATTATTGGGGATTTAACCCTTATACCTTCACCTTCATCACTTGATTTAAGTACAGATTTATTCGGAGAGACAACTGAGCTTGTTTTAACCTGTTCAATTCCCGATTTTGCTTTTGAAACTTTAATTTTAGTTTGACCTTCTTGATATTCTAATTCTGTTAGATCAAATTCTTTAAGATTGTTAACTAATTCTTGTATAAGCTTTTTATCAATTTTCATTTATTCAAAATCTTTTTTATAGCTTGTAATGACATTAAATATCCATCAACACCAAAACCACAGATAACTCCTTTAGCTACTTTGCTTATTAAGGACTTATGTCTAAATTCTTCTCTATTATAAATATTACTTATATGCAATTCAATTATTGGTATTTTTAATATCTTTAAAGCATCATGGATTGCAACAGAAGTATGAGTATACCCACCTGCATTTATGATCAATCCATCTTGATTATTTCTTGATTTTTGTATTTGGTTAACTAATTCACCTTCAACATTTGACTGAAATGTTGAAAGTTTAATTCCATTTTCATCAGCGTACTTGCTACAATTTTCTTCAATATCTTTTAAACTGTAAGTTCCATACTGATCTTTCTCTCTCTCACCTAAAAGGTTGAGGTTTGGACCATTAAGAATTATAATTTTAACCATAAGATTTATTTCTCATAAATAAATAACTTAATTATGGCAAAAATACAATTAAATGGAAAAAAAGTGATAATTAATTCTAATTATTCATTATCCGATCTTATTAAAAAATATAAATTATCAAGCAATAAAGTTGCAATTGAATATAACGGTAAAATTATCTCTAAGGAAAATTTTAAAAAAAAGCTATTAAAAAATAATGATAAAGTAGAAATCGTTCATTTTATAGGTGGTGGCTAGTTTGAAAAAAGATATTTTTAGAGTTGCTGGAAAAAAATTTAAATCACGTCTTATAGTTGGCACGGGAAAATATAAAAATTTTTCTGAAACCGCAAAAGCAGTTTACTCTTCAGGAGCAGATATGGTTACTGTTGCTGTGAGAAGAGTAAATGTTTTAGATAAAAAAAAACCTTTGTTAACTGACTATCTGAGTCCTAAAAAAATTACTTATTTACCAAATACAGCTGGCTGTTTTAGCTCTGAAGAGGCTTTAAGAACTTTAAGGTTAGCAAGAGAAATAGGAGGATGGAAATTAGTAAAATTAGAAGTTTTAGGTGACAAAAAAACTCTTTACCCAAATATGATAGAAACATTAAAATCAACAAAGATACTTGTTAAAGAAGGTTTTAAAGTAATGGTTTACTGCACAGATGATCCTTTGTTAGCAAAAATGCTTGAAGACCAGGGCGCCTCAGCGATAATGCCTCTCGCTTCACCAATTGGCACAGGGCTAGGAATACAAAATGAAAATAATATCTCTATAATTATTAAACAATCAAAGGTACCAGTAATTGTTGATGCTGGTATCGGAACTGCATCTGATGCAACTATTGCAATGGAATTAGGTTGTGATGGGGTTTTAATTAATAGTGCGATTGCAAATGCGAAAAAACCAATTTTAATGGCTAAAGCTTTTAAAGATGCTGTAATTTCTGGAAGAAATTCTTACCTAGCTGGAAGAATGAGAAAAAACTATTTAGCTAATCCAAGCTCACCAACTAAGGGTCTGATTTAGTTTTTCTTTTTTCTCCTCACCCACAATGTTCTGATTTTAACTTTTTTCTTAGTTTTTTTTACTTTATTTTTTGTTTTTAGTGGGTCCTTAATTGCTTTTCCAACATCTTTTACCTTTTTTATTGTATCAATTTTTTCTTTTATCTTTAACTCAATATTTTCAATAGATTTTATCAATTTTTTTGATTTATTAAGTAATTCTATTTTATATTCTGGAATAATTAATTTATTGTCAGAAAATATTTTAATTTGAAATGAATATTTTTTTTGAAAATATTTAATTTCATCAATTAAATTATTTTCTATGAAAAATTTTACTTTATCAGGTACGTAAGAATTTATAATTTTAACTTTATCTGTAAAAGCTAACTGCTGAATTTTTTTTAAAATTTTTTGACAAAATGATGCAAGCGATAATTGTGTTTCCCATTTAATTGAACCTTCACGTAATCTTTGCCTAGTCATTTCAAGTAAACCAAAGTTACTTATCTTTCCAATTTGTATCCTAGCTCTATCTTTTTTGATGCTTTCTCTCATTTTTTTTTCGACAATTCTTCTATTATAGAAATTCATCATATCAATAAAATCTATGACTATTAAACCAGATAAATCTCTCAATTTAATTTGATGAGCTATCTCTACTGCAGCTTCTAAATTAGTATTAAGCGCTGTTTTTTCTATATTTATTTGTTTTGTGGATTGACCAGAATTTATATCAATCGAGACTAATGCTTCGGTAGGATTTATTACTAAATACCCTCCAGAATTCAATTTCACTGTTGGTTCATAAATATTAATTAAATCTTTCTCAATATTTGCATCGTGAAATAATGGAATTTTTCCCCTATATTTTTTTATATTTTTAACGTTCTTTGGCATTAATTCTTTCATAAATTTTTTGGCTTTTTGATACGCCTCATTTCCCTCTATATATACGTTTTTGGTATTATTATCGTAAGTGTCTCTTAAGGTTCTTTTAATTATGTCTCCTTCTTCATAGACAAGAGATGGTGCGTTAGAACTTAAAGCTTTTTCTTTTATTTGTTCCCAGGTTTTGAGTGTGTTTTGAAAATCTTTATCAATTTCATTTTTTGTTTTATTTGCTCCAGCTGTTCTTACTATTACACCCATGCTTTTGGGAATATCTATTTCATTTAATATTGATCTTATTTTTTGACGGTCAGATGAGTTGAAAATTTTTCTAGAAATTCCCCCCCCTTTTGGCGTATTAGGCATAAGAACCATGTATTTACCTGCAAGTGAAATAAACGTAGTCAGTGCAGCTCCCTTTTGTCCTCTTTCCTCTTTAATAACTTGAATTAAAATTACTTGTCCTGGTTTGATTACCTCCTGAATTTTATATCTTTTTATACCGTAAGATTTTTTTATCTTTTCTCGATAGTCTTGTTTTTTGTTGGTATTATCTGGATGTTCTTCTACTATTGAATTTTTTTCTTCTTTATTATCAGAAATTTCTGTTTGAGCAGATTCTTGATTTATTTCAACTGTTTTGTCTTTTAAATCTTCTCTAATTTTTTCTTCAGCTATTCTAATCTTTTCCTTATCTTCAGAAGGTAGCTGGTAATAATCTGACTGGATATCATTAAATGCTAAAAAACCGTGTCTTGTTCTGCCAAAATCAACAAAAGCAGCTTGTAAAGAAGGTTCAACCCTACTAATCGTTGCAAGATATATATTATTTTTAAAATTTAAATTGTTTTTATCCTCAAATTCATATTCTTCAATTGAATTTTCAGATTTAAGAACAATTCTTGTTTCATTTGGATGCGAAGCATCGATATATAAGTTTTTTTCCATTTTGTAAGAATTCCTGTTATTTTATGGTAAGTAAAAAATTTCAAATTAGTCATAATTATATTTTATACAAATTTATCATTATTTACAGGTATAAATGTAAAAATGCCTAAAGATAGTCAAAATTGTTAATATAACTTATTACAAATGTTAAATTTTCTAAATTTTTCTTTAAAATTCATAATCATTTTCATAGCTGTAGTAGTTTTTTTTATATTTTCTACCCTATGGTACTTCTCAATAGGATTGCCTGACTATAAGAAACTCTCAAACTATCAACCACCAATTTCAAGCAGGGTGTATTCAGAGGACAGCAAATTAATTGCTGAATATGCTCTTGAAAAAAGATTGTTTATACCATTTGAGTCAATTCCAGAGAAGGTTATAAATTCTTTCCTATCAGCAGAAGATAAAAATTTTTTTAGCCACCCAGGAATAGACGCTAGGGGAATATTAAGAGCAGTCATCAATAACTTAAAAAACATAGCTCAAAATAAGAGGTTAGAAGGAGCATCAACTATCACACAACAAGTAGCAAAAAATTTTTTGTTAACCAATGAAGTTTCTATGAAAAGAAAAATAAAAGAGGCAATTCTGGCTTTTCGTATTGAAAGAGCTTATACAAAAGAAAGAATATTAGAGTTATATTTAAACCAAATTTACTTAGGACAGGGAACATACGGTATCGCTGCAGCTAGCCTCGAGTATTTTGATAAATCGATTAAAGATTTAAACTATCCAGAGGCAGCTTTATTGGCGGCTTTGCCTAAAGCTCCAAGTAAATATAATCCTTATAGATATCCAGATTTAGCAAAATTTAGAAGAAATTTGGTTTTAGAAAATTTAGCAGATAACAATTTTATCACAGAAAATCAGCTAACTTCATTTAAATTGTTAGATCTCAAGCTAAAACGAAGAAAAATTGAAATTATTAATGAGGCTAATTCATATACAGAAGAAGTAAGAAGAACTGTTAAAAATATTTATGGATTTGAAAAACTTTATTCACAAGGGTTAAGTATCAGTACTCCACTTAATATTAACTATCAAATCCAAGCATTAAAATCCTTGAGAAAAGGAATAGAAGAGTATGATCAAAGAAGGGGATGGAGAGGTCCAATTGCTAATAAAATACAAAATAAAAATTGGGAAAATAAAATTTCAAAATATAAACTAGACCCAACTTTAAAGTGGAGAGTTGTAGAATTGATTTCTGTCAATGATCAAGAACTATTATTTAAAACCATTGATAAAATAGAAAAAAAATTTGAAGGGACTATATATCCAAAAAATATTAAATGGACTCTAAGACAAAATAAAAGTTTAAGTGATTTATATGAAGTTGGAGATATTTTATTTGCAAAAAAAGAAAAAAATATTTGGAAAATAAAACAGTATCCTAAAGTTAATGGAGGGATAGTTGTTATAGATCCTTATAAAGGTGACGTACTAGCTTTGGTGGGAGGTTTTAATTTTAAAACAAGTGAATTCAATAGAGTCACTCAAGCTAAAAGACAACCTGGCTCCGCATTTAAACCAATTGTTTATGCTGCAGCCTTAGAAAATGGCTTTGCACCTAATACAATAATTCTTGATGCTCCTTTTGTAGAAAGCCAAGGTTTTGGTCTAAAAAATTGGAAACCTGAAAATTATGGTAAAAAATTTTACGGTCCAACTACTTTTAGAAAAGGAATAGAGTATTCAAGAAACCTAATGACAGTTAGGATTGCAAAAATTCTAGGCTTAGATAAAATTTTGAAATTATCTAAAGAGCTAAATATATACGAAGATATACCCGAATTATTATCGGTATCCCTTGGAGCTGCTGAAACTACTTTACTTAATCTGACCTCAGCATATGCACCTTTTGTAAATGGGGGAAAAAAAATTAATCCAAAACTTATATCAAGAATTCAAGATAGAAGAGGAAAAACAATTTTTTTAGACAAGAAAAGAAAATGTGTTGGATGTGACAAATTTATTGATAATGAAGATGAACTCCCAATAATTGAAAGTACTAACAAAGAGATTATAAGCAAAGAGACTGCTTATCAAATGACCTCAATACTAAGAGGAACAGTAGAAAGAGGTACTGCAAAAAAACTCAAATCTCTAAAGGTTCCTCTTGCAGGCAAGACCGGCACAACAAACGATAACTATGATGCCTGGTTTATAGGTTTTTCCTCTAATCTGGTAATCGGTGTTTACATTGGGTATGATAACCCAAAATCTTTAGGAAAAAATGAAACAGGCTCAAAAGCAGCTTTGCCAATATTTAAAGATTTTGTAGAGAATGCTTTATTTAAAGAAGATTTTAAAGATTTTAATATACCTAAAAATATTTATTTAACCTTATTAAACTATGATACCGGTTTGAAATCAGCTCCAGGTGAAAAAAATTCGATTATAGAGGCATTAAAAATACAAGATATTAACAACATAAATAATAAAAACTTAATATCAATTTTAGGAAGTGATAAAATGATAATGTTTAGACAGTTTTATTAATGGATAATTTTGATAACTACTTTAACTTAGCAAAAAAATCTCTGAATAATATCAGGGGGTATCTTTGATAAAGAAAATATTGAAGAAAAATTAATAGAATTAGAAAAAATTTCTAACACCGAAAATTTTTGGAAAGATAAAAGTTTAGTAAAAAAAACTGTAAAGCAAAAAAAATTTTTTTCAGAAATTTTAAACTCAAGTAAAAAACTCAATAATGAATTAGTAAATATTAATGATTTATTCGAACTAGCCACTCAAGAAAAAGATGAAGAGACAATTCAAGATTGTGTAAAAAAAATTTCAAAAATTTTATTAGAGATAAAAAAAACAGAGGCAAATTGTTTCTTATCTGGAGAAAACGATAACTATGATATTTATCTTGAGATTCACGCAGGTGCGGGAGGCACAGAAAGTCAGGATTGGGCAGATATGCTTAGAAGAATGTATATGAAGTGGTTTGATAAAAAAAAATTTAAATATGAAATAATTAGTGAACATAAAGGTGAAGAAGCTGGCATAAAATCTTCCACTATAAAGGTAGAGGGAGACTTCCTATATGGTTTGATGAAATCAGAGTCTGGCGTTCATAGACTTGTACGTATTTCACCATTCGATAGTGGTGCTAGAAGACACACAAGTTTTGCAAGTGTGTGGATTTATCCTGCTATTGAAGATGATATTAACATTAAGATTGATGAAAAAGATTTGAGAATAGACACTTACAGATCCAGCGGGGCAGGCGGGCAACATGTAAATACTACAGATAGCGCAGTTAGAATAACCCATTTACCAACCAAGATTGTTGTGCAATGTCAAAATGAAAGATCACAACATAAAAATAAGGAAACATGCTTTAAAATGCTTAAAGCAAGATTATACGAACATGAAATTCAAAAAAAAGAGGAAGAAAATCAAAAAGAGTTAACTTCTAAAACAGATATAGGATGGGGACATCAAATAAGATCATATGTCTTACAACCTTATCAATTAGTAAAAGATTTAAGAAGTAAATTAGAGGATACAAATCCAGCAAGAGTTTTAGACGGAAATATAGATTTGTTTATTGAAGAAGGTTTAAAAAATAGATGATAAGAAAAATTTTAAATTATTTATTCTTACTTTTTATATTTTCTATAATTTTATTTGTTTCAACTTTATCTACGATAGGAATAAAAACAGATAAGTTTAATAAACTAATTTCAAATAAAATTGCGGATACAAAAAATATTGATTTAAATTTACAAACTGTAAATTTCAAATTAGATTTAAATGAAATCAGTTTATTTATTGAAACTCAGAATCCAAAAATTAATTATCGTAATAAAGATATACCTACTAAAAATATAAAAGTGTATGTAGATTTTTTTTCTATATTAAAAACAGATTTGAAAATAAATAAAATTAATATCATTTTAGATGAATTAAGTTATGCTCAATTAAAAGAGTTTTCTAAATTTATTAAACCTTCAAATTTTAAAAATTTTCTTAATTATAAAATAAAAAAGGCAAAATTAATTTCAGAAATTGAACTCTTTCTAGACAAGAATGGAGAAGTAGAAAATTATATTATTAGAGGTGAAGTTGCAGATTTTAGAGCTGATCTTTTTAAAGATATAATATTATCAGATACAAATTTAAATTTTTTTGCAGATAAAGAAGATATTTTAATAAAAAACTTATTTGGCAAAATAGATGGTATAGAAATTAACAATGGGGATATAAAATTAAATTTAGAGAACGGAGTTAAATTAAGTTCAAACTTTATTTCAAATATTAATCTAAAAAAAAATAATATAAAAAAAATAAATGAATTATTATCAAATTTAAAGCTAGCAGGAAATATAAAAGAATTAGAAGGGAATTTTAATAATAATATTTTAGTTAATCTTGATAAAACTTACAAATTAACAAATTATAATTACAATTTTTCTGGCAAGGTTAAAAATAGTAGAATTGAATTATATAAAACTATAAAAAATAATTTTAATATTAAAGAATTTGAAGAAATTTTTCTATTAGATACTCAAGTTGATTTAGATTTAGGTAAAAAAAATTTTAATCTAGGCGTTAATGGAAAATATTCTTTTGATAATTTAGATTTTTTACAATTAGATTTAGAAAGTATTTTTAAAAGCGATATATTAGAAATTAATGCAAATTTTGACTACAAAGATAGTTTTGATCTTGATTTAATTAATTATAAAAAACCCAAAGATAAAATTGCAAAAGTTTCATTAGAATTTGAAAAGAATAAAAATATTTCTAATTTAAAAAAACTTTATATTAAGGAACAAAATAATGTAATTAATATCAATGATTTAAAATTTAAAGATAATAATTTTGAGTCTTTAAAAAAAGTAGATATCAGCACTAAAAAT
Organism: Candidatus Pelagibacter ubique HIMB058; assembly: GCA_000419545.1. Classification (GTDB taxonomy): domain Bacteria; phylum Pseudomonadota; class Alphaproteobacteria; order Pelagibacterales; family Pelagibacteraceae; genus Pelagilacustribacter; species Pelagilacustribacter ubique_B. Next base: position 21,846 of record ATTF01000010.1, on the reverse strand, counting down.
AATAACTTCTCTATCCAATGGGATAAAAAAATTATAATAAAAGGTGGCAGGTTTGATGCTACTAATTTACCTAAACTTTTAAACCAGCAGGATAAAAGCTATAATTTTAAAAAAATAAACACTAATATTGAAATTGATTTTAGAAATATTAAGGTTCCACTTTCTGAAAAACTAGATAATTTTAGATTAATCGGAGAGATAAAAAAAGGGGAATTTGTTAAAATTTCATCCAAAGGCGATTTTGGTGGAAATAATTTTTTAGACATTTCTTTAAAAAAAGATAATGGCTCTGAAAAGAAGTTTTTGGAGATTTATTCTGACCTACCCCGGCCATTACTAACCGAATATAGTTTTTTTAAAGGCCTTACTGGAGGCAAACTGCTTTTTACCTCTTTGATTGATGGTCCAAAATCTAATTCAAAACTCAAAATTGAAAATTTTAAAGTTGTTAATGCACCCGGTGTTATAAAATTATTATCACTTGCAGATTTGGGAGGCCTTGCTGATTTAGCAGAAGGAGAAGGACTTTCTTTTGATTTATTAGAGATAAACATGGAAAAAGATAGGGATATTTTAAAACTAAATGAAATACTTGCCTTAGGTCCTAGTATGTCAGTTTTAATTGAAGGCTATCAAGACAATACAGGATTAACAAGTTTAAAGGGAACTTTGGTTCCTGCTAAAACTTTAAATAAAATGATTTCGAAAATTCCTGTGATTGGAAAAATTGTAATTCCCAAAGAGGTGGGAGAAGGGTTATTTGGAGTTAGTTTTAAAATGAAAGGACCAAAAGGTAATGTAAAAACTACAATTAATCCAATTAGAACATTGACACCTAGGTTTATTCAAAAAATTGTTGATAAAAATAAAATCTCTAAATAATCTTAATTATATAGTGTTTCTTTTTACCGTAAGAGAGTTTTAAAGTATTTGTTTCAAAATCTTTTAATTGTAGTATTTTTTTTTCATCATCAATTATTTTATCATTCAACTTTAAACCTTTGTTTGCGATTACTCTTCTAACTTCACTTTTTGATGATAGGATTTTATTGTTAGCAATTATATCGATAATATTAACTCCATTTTTAATTTCATCTTTTTTAATATTTATTTCAGGTAGACCTGATGCTAATGCACCTCCTTCAAAAGTATCTTTAGCTGTTTTCGCAGCTTTTTGTGCGGACTCTTCACCATGAAGAATTTTTGTTGCCTCGTTTGCTAATAAAATTTTTAAATTATTAATATTTTTTTCTTTTTTAAATAAGTCCTCTGCCTCATCAATTTCAATTTCTGTGAAGAATTTAATAAATCTTTTTACATCACGATCGTCAGTATTTCTCCAAAATTGCCAATAATCATATGGAGATAATTCCTCTTCATTTAACCAGATAGCACCTTTTTCTGTTTTTCCCATTTTTGCACCTGATGCTAAGGTTATTAGCGGAGACGTTATACCAAAAGCCTCTTTTTTTAATTTTCTTCTTATAAGATCCACTCCATTAACAATATTACCCCATTGATCTGACCCTCCAATTTGTAGGATACATTGATTCTTTTTAAACAATTCATAAAAATCATAAGCTTGTAAAATCATATAATTAAACTCCATATAGCTTAGTGATTGTTCTCTATCTAATCTTAATTTAACACTATCGAAAGTTAACATCTTGTTGATTGTAAAATGACTTCCAACATCTCTTAGAAAATCAATATATTTTAATTTTGTTAACCATTCAGCATTATTAACGAATACAGGTGAAGTATTTTTATCAGTTGTATCTAAAATTTTGTTAAATACTTTTTTAATACTATCAATATTTTCTTTTATTTCTTCGTTTCCTAACATTTTTCTAGTCGCATCTTTTCCTGATGGATCTCCGATTAGAGTTGTTCCGCCTCCCAATAAAACTATTGGTCTATGACCATGTTTCTGCATTAATTTTAAAATCATTATTTGCAATAAACTTCCGACGTGAAGGCTGCTAGCAGTGCAATCAAAACCTATATATCCAGATATAGGGTTTTTATTACAAATTTTACTCAATTCATCTAAATTTGTGCATTGATTGAGGTAACCTCGTTTTTGCATTTCTTGTAAAAAATTATTTTTCATAGTGATATTTTACTTTAGTAACTATTATACAAATATTGTTATAAATAAATAAAAATATGAATAAAAATTGGATATCTTTAGGTTTAATGAGCGGTACTTCTGGGGATGGAGTTGATGCGTCTTTAATTAAAACTAATGGACTTGATGAGTACAAGGTTCTGGCAGACAAATATTTTGAATATGACTTTAATATTTATAGAGATATTCACACACTGAAAGAAAAAATTCACAATATTTCTCACCTAGCAGATTTTAATAGTGAGCTAAACGACTTAGAGAGAAAAATAACAATTTTCCACGCTGAGATAATTAAAGACTTTAAAATTGATGATGAGACTATCGTAGGATTTCACGGTCAAACTATTTATCATAATTTTAAAGAAAAAATTTCAAGACAATTAGGTAATGGAAAACTTTTAGGTCAATTAACCAAAAAAAAAATCGTATATGATTTTAGGAGAAATGATATTTTAAATGGAGGTCAAGGTGCACCATTAACGCCTGTATTTCACCATTTGTTAGCATTACAACATAACATTAATCTACCTGTTTGTTTTCTAAATATCGGAGGTATCTCAAATATAACCATTGTAAAAGAAAAAAATAATTTTAGTGATCTTTTCAGCAAGGATCTTGGACCAGGTAATTGTCTAATCGACTCTTGGGTCAGAAAAAATTCTAATAAAAAATTTGATGAGGCCGGTAACTTAGCTTTAAGTGGGACAAAAAATGAAATTATTTTTGAACAAGCACAAGAACTTTATTCAAATAGAGAAAGCAAGGAAAAAAAATCCTTTGATACTAATGATTTTGATATTTCATTCGCAAGAGGATTATCACTAGAGGATGGAGTTACTACACTTACAGATTTTACAAACTTGAGCCACTTCTTTAACTGATAGAGTGTCTTTCGTTAAATTAAATATTTCAGAATTTATTTCATTTTTCTCCTCCATAAATTTGAAACATCTTGCAACGTCGATTAAGGGAACAAGACTTTTTATTTGTCTGCCTCCAGCAAATAATTTTAAAGTTCCATTTTGAGATGCTATTTTTGAGAATAAATTTGGCATTATATCTATTCTCATACTGTCTGTTGAATAACCATAAACTGAACCAAGTCTTAAAATAATATAATTTTTTCCAGATTTTTTTAGTTGATCTTCATTCAATGCTTTAGAACTAGAATATGATAGCACTGGCTTTGTAGCGTCATCTTCCTTTATATCAGTTCTTACTTCATTAATTCCTTCGTAAACAACGTGAGTGGAAGGAAAAATAATTTTACATTTTTTGTTTATTACATCTAAGATATTTTGTGTTCCTCTCACTCCAACTTCTTTTATCTTTTCATCTTGTTCTTTTGAAGATTCTGTTTTAGTTCTGGGTACCTCAGTAACTCCAGCTAAGTGATGTACTACGTCTGCATCATGACAATATTTTTTGACAAGTTCTTTATTGAGGATATCTCCTTGAATAAATTCCATATTCCAATTTCTTAACTGATTCACTCTTTCAGAAATAAACCTATTATCAATTATTGTAATATCATGATGCCAACTAACGCCAGAATATAATTTACATAGTTCTGTTCCTATATAGCCTAACCCACCAGTAATGATTATTTTTTTCTTCATGTATATATGATTAATATTTACTTATATTATTTTTTATTATAACTCAATTAAGATGAATATATACGATTGCTTCATGTATTTTGATGAAGATTTGCTTCTAGATATACGTTTAAATTCACTTGATAAATTTGTTAAAAAATTTGTAATTACAGAAGCAACATACACCCATAATGGTTCACCAAAACAATTAAAATTCGATATAAAAAAATTTAAAAAATTTAAAGATAAAATAACTTATATTGTAGTTGATGAACAGCCAGAGAATATATTAGAGCTAAATGATGCTGACACAAAGGAAAAGCGTGGCGAAAAATTAATTCTGAATGGTATGGCCCGAGATTATTTTCAAAGGGAAAATCTTTCAAATGGAATTAAAGGGGCAAACAATGATGACTTAATTTTTATTAGTGACCTTGATGAAATACCAAACTTAAATGAATTGGACTTTAAAAAAATAAAAAACAATATAGTCATTTTTGAACAAAAAATGTTTTACTATAAATTAAATCTTCTTTATGAGGATTATAATTGGTTTGGAACAAAAGCTACAAAGAAAAAAAATTTTTTATCTCCACAATGGATAAGAAATATTAAGGGAAAAAAATACTCTAGTTGGAGGCTGGATGTTTTATTTTCTAAAAAAAAGTATTCAAATTTATATTTTGTAAAAAATGGTGGCTGGCATTTTACTTGCCTTAGAACTGCTGAAGAATTAGAAAAAAAATTGTTAAATTTTGCCCACCACTATGAATATGAAGAAAGTGGTCTTAATATCAATAATTTGAGAGAAATGATCTCGGAAAAGAGAGTTATGTATGATCATAATGTCGATCAAAAAGGATATAAGTGGTCTGGAAAATCAATTTTGAAAAAAATTGATAAAGAAAAATTACCAACTTACATCTCTTCTAACCTAAACAAATTTCAAGAATGGATTGATTGAATATTAATTTATAACTTAATATTTAGTGAGTGCTTAACTCTTTTTTTAATTTATCTTTTTTAGTCATTTGATCAACCTCTACCCACTCAACTCTTTTTAATGTTTTTGTAAGTGCCACTTTCAAAACCTCTTCAACATTTTTAACTGGAATTATTTCTATTGAGTCTAAAACTGTTTTTGGAACCTCAATTAAATCTTTTTTGTTCTCAATAGGGATTAAGACCTTCTTAATTCCAGCTCTATGAGCTGCGAGTAATTTTTCTTTTAAACCTCCAATTGGAAGAACAAGGCCTCTGAGAGTAATTTCTCCGGTCATTGCAACATCTTTATTTACTGGAATTTCAGTGATAGCGGATATTATTGAAGTCACCATGCCTACACCCGCGGACGGACCATCTTTTGGAGTTGCGCCTTCAGGAACGTGAATATGAAAATCTTTTTTATCAAAAATAGGAGGTATTATTCCAAAATCCAAACTTTTAGATCTTATATATGATTTCGCCGCTTTCACAGACTCCTGCATTACATCACCAAGTTTTCCTGTAATTTGCATTTTACCTTTTCCTGGCATTATAGCAGACTCTATTTTTAATATCTCACCTCCAACTTCTGTCCATGCTAACCCAGTTACTACTCCTACTCTATTCTCTTCTTCTATTTCTCCATAATTAAATTTTTGCACTCCCAATAAATCTTTTAAATCTTTTTCATTGATAGGGATGTTGACTTTTTCTTTATTGTCTATTTTTTTTACTAGTTTCCTTGCGATTTTAGATATTTCTCTTTCTAGATTTCTTACACCAGATTCTCTTGTGTAATGTCTTATTATTTTTCTATTTATATTTTCATCAATATTCCATTCTTCTTTTTTTAGACCATTATTTTTACTTTGGTTTGGAATAAGATACTTTTGAGAGATATTTACTTTTTCATCTTCTGTATAACCTGAAAGTCTAATCACCTCCATCCTGTCTAGTAAAGGAGGTAAGATGTTCAAAGTGTTAGCTGTTGTCACAAACATTACATCAGACAAATCATAATCAACTTCTAGATAATGATCATTAAATTCTTTATTTTGTTCCGGGTCTAAAGCTTCTAATAAAGCAGAAGATGGATCGCCTCTATAATCGTTGCCAACCTTGTCTATCTCGTCTAATAAAAAAAGAGGATTTTTAGTTCCTGCTTTTTTCATCATTTGGATTATTTTTCCCGGTAAAGAACCAATATAAGTTCTTCTGTGACCTCTAATTTCAGCTTCATCTCTAATCCCACCTAGTGAAATTCTAATAAATTTTCTATTGGTTGCTTTAGCTATTGATTTTCCTAATGAGGTCTTTCCTACACCAGGAGGGCCAACTAAACATAAGATGGGACCTTTCATTTTTTGAATTCTTTTTTGAACAGCTAAAAATTCGATAATACGTTCTTTAACTTTCTCTAAGCCATAATGATCCTCATCAAGAATTTTTTGAGCATTGTTAAGGTCAGTATTTATTTTTGACTTGTTTGACCATGGAAGCTCTGTCATCCAGTCTAGATAATTTCTCACAACTGTTGCTTCTGCAGACATAGGGCTCATAGATTTTAATTTTTTTAATTCAGATAAACATTTTTCTCTTGCAAGTTTTGGCATCTTTGCATCGGATATTGATTTTGAAAGAGAGGTTAACTCGTCTTTACCTTCATCTATTTCACCTAATTCTTTCTGAATAGCTTTTAGTTGTTCATTTAAATAATACTCTCTTTGAGTTTTTTCCATTTGATTTTTAACTCTACCTCGTATTTTTTTCTCAACTGAAAGTACACTCGATTCTTTCTCAATAAGTTGGTGAATTTTTTCTAGTCTCTTTTTTAAGTCAATAATTTCAAGAAGTTCTTGTTTTTCAAAAATTTGAATGTTCAAATTTGAAGAAATATTATTTGCTATATGTGTTGGATCTTTTAAATTTTTCAAGTTAATTGAAGAATCGTTAAGCTCTTTTTTATTTAAAATTTGTAATTTTTCAAACTTTTTAACCAAACCTAGGGCTAATTGATCTAAATCCTTGTTATCTATTTTATCTTCGACAATTTCTACTTCACAAGTTAAAAAATTATTAACCTCTTCGTTGTGTTTGGTAATTTTAATTCTTTTTTCTCCCTCTACTAAAACTTTTACAGTACCGTCTGGAAGTTTTAAAAGCTGCAAAACTTTACTTAAACACCCATATTGGTAAAGATCTTTACTAGATGGGTCATCAATTTCTGAATTTTTTTGAGTAACAAGAACTATAGATTTATCAGATTTCATTACTTCTTGTAATGCTTTGATTGATTTCTCCCTTCCAACAAATAAAGGGACGACCATAGACGGAAATATCACTATATCTCTAAGTGGTAAAAGAGGTTTTACATATGAAGCTTTCATTTCCACACTATATGGTGATTAATACATAAATTTCAAGAAACAAATTTATTTTATGCAACAGATGTTGATGATTTCTTACCGTATGTTATGATCGGCTCTGTCGCGCCTTTAACTGCGGAGCTGTCAATAGTAACTTTAATAACATCCTCCATATCTGGTAATTCAAACATTGTTTTTAAAAGAATGTTTTCTAATATTGATCTTAAGCCCCTTGCTCCAGTTTTTTTTGATATAGCTTTTTTTGCTATCTCTGAAATGGCTTCATCTTTAAACTCCAATTCTACTTCTTCAAATTCAAATAACCTTTGATATTGTTTTATTAAAGAATTTTTTGGCTCTTTTAAAATCTTAATCAAAGATTTTTCATCGAGATCATCTAGAGTAGCAATAATTGGCATTCTACCAATAAACTCGGGTATCAATCCATATTTTATTAAATCTTCAGGCTCTAACATTTTCATAATTTCTGAAAGTGGTTGCTCTTTAAAATTTTTAACTTTTGCACCAAATCCAATTGAACTACCTTTTCCTCTGCTGTCTATTAATTTATCTAAACCAGCAAAAGCACCCCCACATATAAATAAAATATTAGTTGTATCTACTTGTAGAAATTCTTGCTGAGGATGTTTTCTTCCACCTTGTGGTGGAACACTTGCAACTGTACCTTCCATAATCTTTAACAATGCCTGCTGAACACCTTCTCCAGACACATCTCTGGTAATTGAGGGATTTTCAGATTTTCTACTAATCTTGTCTACCTCGTCAATATAAACTATTCCTCTTTGAGCTTTTTCAACATTATAGTCTGCAGCTTGTAATAATTTTAAAATTATATTTTCAACATCTTCTCCGACATAACCAGCTTCAGTTAAAGTAGTTGCGTCTGCCATTGTAAAGGGTACATCTAGAATTCTTGCTAAAGTTTGTGCTAATAAAGTTTTTCCACATCCTGTTGGGCCAACTAGTAGTATGTTTGATTTTGAAAGCTCAATATCTTTATTATTTTTTGCCTCGTGATTTAATCTTTTATAATGATTATGCACGGCTACAGACAAAATTTCTTTAGCAAATTTTTGTCCAATAACATAATCATCTAACACTTTGCAAATTTCTTTAGGAGAAGGAACACCATCTTGATGCTTTACGATTGAGCTTTTATTCTCTTCTTTAATGATGTCCATACATAGTTCAACACACTCATCGCATATAAAAACTGTTGGTCCTGCTATTAATTTTCTTACTTCGTGTTGGCTTTTACCGCAGAAAGAACAATAAAGAATATTTTTGTTATTTTTTTCTGTCATAACGAATCAATAATATGAATATAAATCTCTGCTAAATGCATAGCAAGTTGAAGTTGTATGGATATCTAGATATTGTGTTTTATTTTCTTTTTTCCACAACAGAGTCGATTAGACCAAATTTTTTAGCGTCATCTGCCGTCATAAAGTTATCTCTCTCTAAAGCTTTAGAAATTTCATCGACAGATTTTCCAGTATGTTTAGAATAAATTTTATTTAATCTTTCTTTGAGAGATAAAATTTCTTTAGCATGTATTTGAATATCTGTTGCTTGTCCCTGAAAGCCGGCGGAGGGCTGGTGAACCATAATTCTAGAATTAGGAAGAGAATATCTTTTTCCTTTCTCTCCAGCCGCTAAAAGAAAAGATCCCATAGATGAAGCTTGACCGATACAAAGTGTTGACACAGGAGAATTAATATATTGCATGGTATCATAAATACCAAGACCCGCAGTTACTAATCCGCCGGGGCTATTTATATAAAAATTAATTTCTTTATTTGGATTTTCAGACTCCAAAAATAATAACTGAGCTGTTACTAATGAAGCTACTGCATCATTTACTGGACCAACTAAAAAAACAATTCTTTCTTTTAGTAATCTAGAATAAATATCGTAAGCTCTTTCACCTTTTCCGGTTTGCTCGACCACCATAGGGATAAGACTATTCATTTTTTCTTCTAGCTCACGACTCATAACTGATTTATACAACTATTGATTACTTTTTACTAATTTTTTTTGATTTTTGCTTATCTTTTGAAGAAGATTTTGGTTTGTTTCCATCTACTTGTTTTACATCAGGTTTATTAAATTCAGATATAATTTTTTCTGCTTCTTTAGAGTTAATTTCTTTAGAGGTAAGTTTAATTTTAGATTTTATAAGATCAATAATTTTTTCCTCATAAAGTGAACCTTTTAAGCTTTGCGAAGCGCTTGGATTTTTTTGATAATAATCTAAAACCATTTTTTCTTGTCCTGGCATACCTTTTATTTGTTTTTGAATTTCTGCTCTTACTTCGTCATCAGTTACTTTAAGATTATTTTCTTCTCCATATTCATTTAATAAAAGTCCTAACTTAATTCTGGATTTAGCTAATTTTTCATTATTTATTTTATGTTTTTCTTTCTCTTCTGGCTTTAAATTTTGCGTCATAATAGAAATTTCTTGATCAATTAAGTTTTGAGGTAAATCTATTTGATGATTTTTTTCAATCTGATCTAAAATTTCTTTTTTAGTAATAGAATTTAATGCTTGTGAATATTGACTTGAAATTTGTTTTTCAATTAATAAATTTAAATCTTTTACATCTTTTGCGCCCATCATTTTAGCAAAATTATCATCAATCTTGCTTTCTTTAGATTTTTTAATGTTAGAAATTTTACAAACGAATTTTGTTTTTTTATTAGCTAATTCTTTTTTAGGATGGTTAGCAGGCAAAGTTGCGTCTACTGTTTTTTCATCTCTTTTTTTTACACCAACTAATTGTTCATCGAAACCTTTTAAGAAAAGATCCTTACCTAATTCAATTTGAACACCTTTGCCTTCACTTCCATCAAATTTATTTCCATCAACTGTCGCAGAATAATCAAAAACAACCTGGTCTCCGATTACTGCCTTTTCATTTTCCTTTTTATCTTCAAATTGTTTATTTTGAGATGCAATTTCTTTTAATTTTTCTTCAATAATTTTGTTTTCAATTTTTATTTTATATTCTGTAGCTTTAAATTTTTCAAAACTCTTCAGTTCAACTTTTGGCATACAATCGATTTGAAGTTCATAGTTTAAATCTTTACCTTCACCAAACTGCTTAAGATCAATTTTAGGTTGGCCAGCAACCTTTAATTTTTTTTCATCTATAGCTTTTGAAGATGTTTCTCTTAAAATTTTATCAACTACCTCTCCATAAATTGATTTTCCGAATTGGCTTTTTATAACTGCTGGTGGAACTTTTCCTGGTCTGAAACCTTTAAGAGCAACTTCTTTTTGTAACTCATTAAGTCTATCATTCATCTTTGTCTGAATATTTTTTTTATCAACTATTACAGATAAAACTGTTCTAAGACCTTTTTTTGATTTAACTTCTACTTTCATAATTTTTTATGGTGGGCAAGAAGAGACTCGAACTCTTAAGCCTTGCGGCACTGGTTTCTAAGACCAGCGCGTATACCAATTCCGCCACTTGCCCAATTAATAATCGACACTTTATATATTAATTTAATTTTTTGTTAAACGATAAAGTCTGGAATAAATAAGCAAATAAATTACAATTAAAAAGAAAAACCAAAATCTGCATATTAAAGGATCTTTTGCAAATAAAATAGCTGGCACTGTTAGAGCAGAATAAACAATGTTGATTACAACAGAGTTTATGTAATTTCCATTATTTCTACCAAATTTAATAGAAATTTTTTTAAACATTAACATATGAAGGTGTTTATTATCTGGATGAACTGGTGATTTTTTTTGGAAAACTTTTCTTATGAAAGAGAAAAACACCTCAAAAAAAATGTAAAATAACAAAATGCAGAAAAAAAATGATGAATAATTTGGATTTAAATTATTCGTCATAATTGTGTTTAAGGCTGTAAGTGAACCGAAAAGATAAGACCCGCTGTCTCCTAAGAAAATTTTAGCATTTGGAAAATTAAATAATAAAAAAGATAGCAAAATAACTATCTGGGCAATTATAAAAAAAGATAACTCAATATTTACGTTTTGAATATTAATGTAAGTTAAAATTATATTTATAATTATTAAATTAATAGCAAGTAAACCGTTAAATCCATCTATTAAATTAGCACCATTAACAACAAACAAAAAACATAATAATAAAAATAAACTTGAAAAAATGTCATTTTTCAAAAACGATGACAACAATGGTACATCAATATTTAATATTTTGATTGGAACAAAATGAATTAAGATTAGTAAAAATAAAATCATCAAAACTAATCTTTTTGATGGGCTTATGTTAATTTTTACATCATCTAAAAAACCAATAATAAACATTAAATTTGATATTAAAAAATAATCTAATAAAAAATTTGAATAAAGTAGATAATAGATAATCAAAAATATATTAATTGATATTATTCCGGCTATGCCCCCACTTCTTGAAATTGCTGAATGATGGAAAGCTTGTGGTTTAGAAAAATCTTTATCTAAAAGTATACCACTCTTAAATTTAAAAGAATATTTGCTTACAAATAAAAATATAAAAAAAGTAATTAAAGTAAAAATTGATAAAAAACTTAATTCAATTGATTCATTTCCCATTATTTACACTTTTGTTATTTTTTTTAAAAATATAAATACCTATTAATATTATTACTAGTGAAACAATTACTCTCCAAGTAATAACTTCGTTCATTAAAAAATATCCAAAAATTATTCCAAAAATTGGTATTAAATATGCTACTTGCGTCTGAAAAACTAAACCATTAACCGTTAATATTCTAAATCTAATCAACCAAGCTAATCCAGTTGCTATCACACCTAAGTATAGTAATGAAACCGTGGATTCTAATGTAGGATTAGAGTTCCAAGGAGCTTCGAATAATAAAGAAAAAGGTAATAAAAAAATTACTGACCATAATGTTGTCGAAGTTGTAACGTTTTCATTAATTCTATTTTTTAGTTTAAGAGTTAATAAACCTCCAATGCAGTAAAATGTTGAACCTAATATTGTAATAAGCGCGTAAATATAATTTTCACTATTAATTACAACTTTATCAAAAAATAATAGGATAATTCCACTAAACCCTATTGATACTCCAAGGAATTTTAGAAAAGATAATTTTTCATCTTTAATAAAAATATGAGCAAGTATTGAACCGCTTAAAGGAGTGGTGCTCATTAAAATTGCAGCTAAGTAACTATTTATCTTTGCTGTTCCTATTGCTATAAGCACAAATGGTATTGCAATATTACAAAGTCCTATTAGTGCATACCAAAACCAATTATTACTAAAGGCTTCAATTTTTATTTTTTGAAATTTACACAGTAAATATAATGGAATACTTGCAAATATTACTCGTACTAAAGCTAAAGTGAAAGGTTCATAAGAGTAAGTTGCTATTTTGATATTAAAAAAAGATGAACCCCAAATAACCCCTAATAAAAGTAACAACGATAAATCCTTTACGTTTGCCTCCCTCATTGCAATTATGAATTGTATATATGTATTAAATGCATAGCTGATATTTGTAATTAATTATACTAATGAATAAGGCATTATATATACGTCTCTTTAGAATTAACAATACAAATAGAATTTAGGAGAAAATTAATGAGTTCAAAAGACGTTTTAAAGCTAATTAAAGACAAACAAGTTGAATTTGTTGACTTAAGATTTACAGATCCAAAAGGTAAACTTCAACATCTTACAATGGACTCAACAGTAGTTGATGAAGACATGCTTGAAAAAGGTGTGTTTTTTGACGGCTCATCTATCGCCGGCTGGAAGGCAATAAATGAGTCAGATATGATTTTAAAGCCAGACTTGGCAAGACCAATTATTGATCCGTTTAACTCTCACACTACAGTAAATATATTTTGCGATATTCTAGATGCAGTTAAAAAAGATCCTTATGGAAGAGATCCAAGGGGAACTGCAAAAAAAGCAGAAGAGTATCTAAAAAAATCTGGTATCGGCGATAAGTCATACTTTGGACCTGAGCCAGAATTTTTTGTTTTTGATGATGTAAGATTTAAAAATGACATGAACGAAACGAGTTTTAGCATTGATAGCTCAGAGGGTCCTTACAATACTGGCAAAAAATATGAAAATGGTAACATGGGACATAGACCAGGAATTAAAGGTGGTTACTTTCCTGTACCTCCAGTTGATAGCGCTCAAGACATGAGAGGTGAATATTTAAAAGCTCTTAAAGATATGGGTGTAAAAGTTGAGAAACACCACCACGAGGTAGCGCCAAGTCAACATGAATTAGGTATGTACTTTGGTACTTTAACAAACATGGCAGACAATGTTCAGCTTTATAAATACGCTGTTCAAATGGTAACTCATTCTTTTGGAAAAACAGCTACGTTTATGCCTAAACCAGTAAAAGGAGACAATGGTTCAGGAATGCACTGCCACCAATCTATTTGGAAAGGTAACACACCATTATTTATGGGTAAAGAGTACGCAGGATTATCTAAAGAAGCTTTATACTACATAGGTGGAATTTTAAAACATGCTAAAGCGATCAACGCCTTTGCAAATGCTACCACTAACAGTTACAAGCGTTTAATACCTGGTTTTGAAGCACCAGTGATATTAGCTTACTCTGCAAGAAACAGATCAGCGTCATGTAGAATACCAGTGATTATGAATCCAAAGGCTGCAAGAATGGAAATTAGATTTCCAGATGCTGCTGGTAATCCTTACTTAACTTTTGCATCAATGCTCATGGCTGGAATAGATGGAATTAAAAATAAAATAGATCCAGGCAAAGCTTTCGATCAAGATTTATACTCTTTATCTGAAGATGAGGTAAAAAAACTTCCTACAGTTTGTGGTTCTTTAAGAGAGGCAATGCAAAGTCTTGATAAAGATAGAAAGTTTTTAACTGAAGGTGGAGTATTTACCGATGATCAGATCGATGCTTACATTGAGTTAAAGTTCCAAGAAATCTATAAATTTGAGCATACACCACATCCAATTGAATTTGAGATGTATTATAGCGGCTAAACTTTAAAAGACTCGCCGCAACCGCAACGCTCAGTTTCGTTTGGATTTTTAAATATGAATTGAGAGGAAAATTGTTCTTTCTTGTAATCCATTTCTGTTCCTAAAAGATACATAATTGCTTTTGGATCAATCAGAACCTTTACACCCTTCTCCTCTATAACTTCTTCATTAGGTTTAATATCTTTAGCATATTCCATCACATAAGACATTCCCGCACAACCTCCTGACTTAACACCAACTCTTACACCAATAGCTTTGTCTTCTGCCTTAGACATAATTTCTTTAATTCTTTCAGCTGCATTTATACTTAATTTTATTACTTGTTCGCTCATAAATTTAATTCTAATTTCGCTGCCTCTGACATCATATCTTTAGTCCAAGGAGGACTCCACACTAATTTTAAATCAACGTCAGAAACTTCTTTAATTTTTAATACATTATCTTTTACCATTTTAGGCAAACTTTCAGCAACAGGACAGTTTGGTGAGGTCAAAGTCATTTCTATGTTTACTTTTTTTTTATCACTGATTTCTATTTTGTAAATAAGCCCAAGCTCATAAATATTGACCGGTATTTCAGGATCATAAATCTTTTTAATTTCTGCAACTATTTTGTTTTTTAATTCACTCATTTTTTCTCTACTGCTGACAAACAAGTATGCCAAGCCATTGTTGCGCATTTAACCCTCATTGGAAACTCTTGCACTCCAGACAAAGATGAAATTGTTGTTTTCTGATCCTCTGAAAGACTATTAATTGTAATTTTTGCTTTATTCTTAATCATGTTAAGAAAATCTTCATTTATTTTCTTCAAAAAAGATAAATCTTTTCCTTTTACTGTTTCAGTCAAAATAGATGCTGATGCTAATGAGATTGCACAACCTTCTCCCTCAAAACTTAAATCTTCAATTTCTTTATCCTTATTAAGCTTCAAATAAATATGAACTTTATCACCACATAAAGGATTGTGAGCTTTTGCATCGTTGGTATATCCATCGCACTTACCTTTGTTTCTAGGATTCTTACCATGGTCTATAATTATTTCTTGATATAACTCTTTTAAATCCATTTAATTTTGAAATATTTTCTGACAATTTTTAATTGAGTCTGATAATTTGTCCATGTCTTCTTTATCATTATAAACTCCAATAGAAGCTCTTGCTGTTGCTGGTATACCAAGCTTATCATGTAATATTTGACAACAATGATGTCCGGCTCTAATTGCTACACCATCATCATCTAAAATAGTTGCAATGTCGTGAGGATGAATGCCTTTTAAAGTAAAGCACAAAACCGATCCTCTTTCTTTTGGATCTCCAATAATATTTACAGAATTATTTTTTCTTAATTTTTCTAATCCGTATTGCAAAATTTCATTTTCATGAGACGCTATTTTTTTTATACCTATGTCTTCAATAAAATTTAATGCTTCTGCAAATGCAACTACTTCAGCAGTTTGCATTGTTCCAGCTTCAAATTTTGTATATGCATCAGCAAAAGTAATATTATCTTTTTTTACTTCATTAATCATTCCTCCTCCCCCTTGATATGGAGGTAAGTCATCAACCCATTTTTTTTTCATATACAATACACCTAGACCATTTGGACCGTACATTTTGTGGCAAGATATTGCGTAAAAATCACATCCTATTCTCTGCATATCAATTTCAGAATGAGGTGCACCTTGTGTTCCATCAATTAAAACTGGAATATTTTTTTCTTTTGCAAGATCTACAATTTTTGTAATTGGTAAAATTGCTCCAGTAACATTTGAAATGTGGGTGATTGCAATAATTTTTGTTTTATTTGTTATAAGTTTTTTTATTTCCTCTATTTCAACATCACCATTCTCATTAACTTTAGCAAATTTTATAACTGCACCTTTGTCAGTTCTTAAATAGTTCCAAGGCACATAATTAGAGTGATGTTCTAACTCTGTAATTAATACTTCATCTCCTTCTTGTATGTATTTTTTTCCATAGGACGATGCTACTAAGTTTATTGCTTCTGTTGCGCCTTTAGTAAATATAATTTCCTCTCTGTGTTTAGCATTTAAATATTTTTGGATTTTATCTCTTGTAGCTTCAAATCTATTTGTCGCTTTAACTGCGAGAGTATGAACACTTCTTCCAACATTAGAATATTCTATTTCATAAAAGCTTGAAATTTTATCTATTACAACTTTTGGTTTTTGTGATGAATTCGCACTATCCAAATAAACTAAAGGCTTACCATTAATTTTTTGTTTAAAAATTGGAAATTCTTTTTTGATATTTTTAATATCCATTAATTTGTCTTCCTATCTTTTCTATTAAAAATTTCTTTAAATTATCTTCAGGTAATTTCTCTAAAATCTCTGATAAAAAACCATTAATCAGCATTTGATAAGCTTTCTTTTCAGGAATCCCTCTCGATTTTAAATAATGAATTGAATCTAAATCTATGCTTCCTGATGTAGAACCGTGAGAACATTTCACATCGTCTGCGTAGATTTCTAATTCTGGTTTTGCATCAAATTCTGCATTGTCATTAAGTAATAAAGCTTTGCTTAATTGATATGCATCAGTTTTTTGAGCTTCTTGCTTAACAAAAATTTTTCCTTGGTAAACTCCTCTGCTTTGATCATTTAATACATTTTTAATTTTTTGATAGCTTTGACAATTTTTAGAATTATGATTTAAGCTACTTTTAATTTCTTGATGTTCATCGCTGCTAAGACTAAGAGCTGAAAAAACTGAACTTTTAGCATGTTCTTCATTCAAATTAATTTCAATATCCATTTTGTTAAATTTAAGCCCAGTAGAAAGAATATAATTATCTAAAGTAGTATTATGCTCTAAATCACTTTTTTGGTAGTTGTGAAAATAACAATTACATCTATTCTTATTTATAAAAATATTTTTTAAGCTAGAATCTTTTTTTAATTTTAAGCAGTCAAAAGAATTAACAAAAAAATTATTTTTAGAGTTAGCATCTGTATAATTGAGAATTGTTATTTCTGAATTTTCATTAAGAATTAATGAATTTTTATAACTTATAATTTGTTCCTTAATGCTTTCAGAAAAATGATTGTAAACAACTAACGGCTTTTTAAACTTATAATTTTTTGATATTTCCAGAGAATAGCCGCCTGAAGCCAGTGCATTATTAAGTAGATTTAAAGAATTTTGATTTTTTACGAATATTTGTTTTTTATAGTCATATTCTTTAATGGAAACCTTGTTTTTGTCCTCAAACTTAAATTCGTTTGAAATAAGTTTTCCATCTAATACAAATAAATAATTATGATCAAACTCTTTGATTAATTCAAATTTTTTTTCTTTAAATGAGATATAATCGTTGGTGATATTGGTAAAATTTTTACTTAGAATTGTATTAAGATCAGTAAATTTCCACGCCTCTTCTCTTTTATTTGGAAACCCATTTTTATCGAATAAATCTAATTCTTTATTTCTAAATTCTTTTTCCTCTGAAGAAAGACCTATAATGTTGTCAACTTTGAAATCGTAGAAATTTTTCATTTAAATAAAATTCGCGTAACCAGTTTTCTCTAACTCAACTCCAAGATCTGCGTTCCCGGTCTTAACAATTTTTCCTTTAGATAAAACATGTATAAAATCTGGCTTTATATAATCTAATAGCCTTTGATAATGAGTTATGATTAGGAAAGCATTTTCTTTATTTTTATATGAGTTAACTCCGTCAGCAACAATTCTTAATGCATCTATATCTAAACCTGAGTCAGTCTCATCTAAAATTGAAAGTTTTGGCTGAAGTATTTTCATTTGCAAAATTTCATTTTTTTTCTTTTCTCCTCCAGAAAATCCAACATTTAATTGGCGTGATAAAAATTTCTCATCAATTCCAAGTTCGGATGATTTTTCTTTAACTAGTTTTAAAAAACTTAATGTGTCTAATTCTTTTTCACCTCTAGCTTTTCTTACTGAATTAAGAGAGGTCCTTAAAAAAACATTAGTATTTACTCCTGGTATTTCTAACGGATATTGAAATGCTAAAAATATTCCTTTTTNCAAATTTATGGAGGAGAAAAATGAAATAAATTCTGAAATATTTAATTTAACGAAAGACACTCTATCAGTTAAAGAAGTGGCTCAAGTTTGTAAAAAGCACAACCCAAAAATAACTTTAAAAGAAACAAATGATGAAGTTCCAAATTTAGGTTTTTCTTTATCAAACAAAAAATTATTAAAGACTGGTTTTGAGTTTCTCTATAACTTAGATCAAAATATAAAAGAAATGATCGAGAAATGGTCGAAACAAAACATTAAAAATGACCTAGAATATGTAAAAGATGGAGAGAATTTATTTAAAGATGAATTAAGAGAGGTCCTTAAAAAAACATTAGTATTTACTCCTGGTATTTCTAACGGATATTGAAATGCTAAAAATATTCCTTTTTGAGCTCTTTCCTCAGTTGATAATTCACTAAGATTTTCACCATTAAATTTAATTACTCCTTTTGTTTCGTAGCCATTCTTGCCAGATAATACATTTGCTAATGTACTTTTTCCGGAACCATTAGGTCCCATTATTGCGTGAACTTCACCAGGTTTAATATCAAGATTTAAGCCGTTTAAAATATGCTTATTGTCGACTTTTGCCTCTAAATTTTTAATATTTAACATTAACCAACACTTCCCTCTAAACTTATTGCCACAAGTTTTTGTGCTTCAACTGCAAATTCCATAGGAAGTTGCTGCAAAACTTCTTTACAAAAACCATTTACAATCAAACTAACTGCTTCCTCTTGATCTAAACCTCTTTGGTTACAATAATATAGTTGTTCTTCATTTATTTTTGTTGTTGTTGCTTCGTGTTCTATTGTTGAAGAAGAATTATTATTCTTTATATAAGGAATAGTGTGTGCCCCACATTTATTACCCATCAAAAGTGAGTCGCATTGTGTATAATTTCTAGAATTACTTGCTTTATTTTTAATTTCTACAAGACCTCTATACATATTATCTGCTTTACCAGCAGAAATACCCTTTGAAATTATTTTACTTTTTGTATTTTTACCTAAATGTATCATCTTCGTGCCAGTATCAGCCTTTTGATGATTGTTAGTGATTGCAATTGAATAGAATTCTCCTACAGAGTTATCTCCTTGTAGAATGCAACTAGGGTATTTCCAAGTTATAGCTGAACCAGTTTCAACTTGTGTCCAAGAAATTTTTGAATTTCTTCCTCTGCAAGCTCCTCTCTTTGTTACAAAATTATAAATTCCACCTACTCCATTTTCATCTCCAGGATACCAATTTTGTACTGTTGAATATTTTATTTCTGCATCATCCAAGGCAACAAGTTCAACATTAGCTGCATGAAGTTGGTTTTCATCTCTCATAGGAGCTGTGCAACCTTCTAAATAACTTACATAACTTCCTTTATCTGCAATGATTAATGTTCTCTCAAACTGACCAGTTTCTGATGCATTAATTCTAAAGTATGTTGAAAGTTCCATTGGGCACCTTGTGTTTGGTGGAATATAAACAAATGAACCATCAGTAAATACAGCTGAATTCAAAGTCGCAAAGTAATGATCGCTCAATGGAATTACAGAACCAAGGTACTTTTTTACTAAATCCGGATGTTTTTGAATAGCTTCGGATATCGAACAAAAAATTATCCCTTTTTTTGTTAACTCATCTTTAAAAGTTGTTGCAACTGAAACCGAATCAAAAACAGCATCTACAGCTATTCCATTTAATCTTTTTTGTTCATCTAAAGGAATTCCAAGCTTTTTATACGTTTCCAAAATCTTCGGATCTATTTCGTCTAAACTTTTAGGTTTCTCTGATGTGCTTTTAGGTGCAGAATAATAATATAGATCTTGATAATTAATTTTTGGATATTTTGGTTTTTGCCAGTCAGGTTCTTTTAGGACTTTTAATCTATTAAAAGCCTTCAATCTCCAATCTAACATCCATTTTGGTTCTTTTTTGATATTTGAAATAAATTTAATTGTCTCCTCATTCAAACCTCTCGGAGCTCTAATATTTTCTACATCGGTAGTAAAGCCGTACTTATATTCTTGAGAATTTTTTAAATCTTCTGTCTTCATTTATTAGCTATTTGATTTTTTTTAACTAAATCTTGTAATTTTACTTTTTCAAAAAAACTATTTATATGCTGATCAAGCTGATCCCATAAGTTATGGGTAATGCATTTAGAAGATTTACTGTTACAACCTCTTTTAGACTCTTTCTTGCAGTTCAAAGTTTTTATTTCTTCATCTACTGCGGAAATTATATTAGAGATTTTTATTTCTTCAGGAGGAGTATCTAGTACGTATCCTCCCTTTGCTCCTCTAATACTTTTCACTAAATTCACTTGTTTTAATTTAATAAATATTTGCTCTAAATAAGCTAAAGAGATATTTTGCCTAATTGAAATATCTGTCAAACTTATAGGTCCTTTATCTTTATATAAAGCGAGATCCGCCATCGCCATTACAGCATATCTGCCTTTAGTTGTTAGTTTCATAATTTATGCTTGTATTACATTATTTATTTTATAAATCCTACTAAAATAGTATGAATTAAAAAAAATTATTTGCCGCAGAAAAACATGTTATAAGTGATTACTTTTTTTTAAAAATAATAATCATTATCAGTTATGAAACCAAAAAGTTTAGAAATTTTTATACCAGGACCCGCTGGAAGACTTGAAGCAAAATATTATAAAAACCCTAAATTTGGTTCACCAGTTGCAATTGTATTACACCCGCATCCTCAGTATGGAGGAACAATGAACAATAGGATAGTGCAGTTAATGTATAATATTTTTTTAGAAAATGGTTTTTCAGTTATCAAAGTAAATTTTAGAGGTGTAGGAAAAAGTGATGGGGTTTTTGATAATGGTCAAGGAGAATTATCTGACGCTGCCGCTGCTTTAGATTGGATAGAAAGACAAAACTTGGATTACAGTCAATGTTGGGTTTCTGGATTTTCATTTGGATCACTCATTTGTATGCAGCTAATAATGAGAAGACCTGAAGTTAACAATTTTATTGCTGTTTCTCCACAACCTAATGTTTATGATTTTTCTTTTCTTGCCCCATGCCCAACATCAGGTCAAGTAATTTACAGTGAGAATGATGAATTAGTAACTAAAGAAAGCATTGATGAATTAGATAATAGAATTAAAAGTCAAAAAGGTGTTGAAGTAATATTCTCAAAGATTAAAAATTCAAATCACTTTTTTAAAAACAAAGAAAAAGAATTAACGACAGAAATAGAAAAGTATTTAAAAGAAAAAACTGCTTTAATTTAGTATTTAATATATTTACCTCCTAAAGAAGGATGTTTGCACCCAGTAGTTCCTGGAAAAGAAATAGGAAGATCTAATAAAGATCTAACCGCTAAATATGCAAAAGCTTGTGACTCTACAAAATCTCCATTCACATTATAATCATCTATTAATTTTAAATCAATTTTGCTTGATAAATTTTCTTTAATTTTTTTAATCAAAACTTTATTTTTTCTTCCACCACCACAAACAAGAACTTCTTTGATATTTTTATTTTTGTCTTTTATTGAAGAGTATAACTCTTGCCCTATAATTGTTGCTGTAAAATCTGTAAGTGTAGTAACTCCATCCTCTAGTGATAATCCTCTTGCGAATGAAATATCAAAATCATTAGTATCAAAGGATTTTTTTTCCTTGCTTTCTCTATTTGAATAAAGTTCTTGTGCTTGTTCAAAAATAATTTCATTTTTTGTCCCACTTAAA